>JAJYVN010000196.1 GCA_021791995.1 Bacillota bacterium | reverse complement strand
GTCCACGGGGATATTAAAGAATCCCGGGATTTTTGGGGAGTGGAGGTCCATGGTCAGGACTGGGTCCGCTCCGGCCGTTTCCAGAAGATTCGCAACCAATCGCGCTGTGATGGGAATGCGTGGAGCGTCCTTTTTATCGGAGCGGGCATAGGGGAAGTAGGGGAGGACCAGGGTGATGCGCCGGGCCGAGGCGCGGCGCAGGGCGTCAATCAGAATCAAGAGTTCCATCACCTGTTGGTTCACCGGCGCAACCGGTGCTTGTAGAACGAAGACGTCCCGCATCCGCACATTGTCTCGGATGCGAACAAAGGTGTTGTCATTGGCGAATTCACTGATCTCGACGTTGGCTTGGGGCACCCCTAGGGCCTTACAGACGCCTGCCGTCAACGCCGGGTGCGACCGTCCGCCCATGACACAGATCTCCCCGGTCAGCGTGGTCACTCTCCTCACGGAGCGAAGATTCGGGGCTGTGCGACGCAACCGGCATTCGGCACCCTTCGACATGAACCCTGCCGCTTCCGGTGCTTCAGGAGGCGAACCGCTCCAGGAGTCGGTACGCCGTCTCGGTCAGGATCGACACACCCACCGGCATGACGTCCTCGTCGATGGTGAACTGGGGGTGATGGTGTGGAAAGGTGGAATGGCGGTGCTCATTGGCTGTGCCGAGTAGAAGGAATGAGCCCGGTACGTGCTGCAGATAGCAGGCGAAGTCCTCGGCCGCCATCTCCGGCGGGCCCGAGCGGATGGCGCCACCCCCGAGGTGCTCTTCGGCAATATCTGCCACGATGGCGGTGACGCCTGGGTCGTTCTGCACCGCAGGGTCACCCTCGATGTACTCGATGTCGGCGCGGGCGCTCGCGCTCGCGGCAGTGTGCTCCACGACGGTGTGCAGGCGCTCGCGCACCAGAGTTCGCACCTCCTCGCGCAGGGTGCGGACGGTGCCCTCGAGCACCGCCTCCCCCGCGATGACGTTGAAGGCGGTGCCACTAGAGAACCTTCCGACCGTGACGACGGCGGCATCGAGGGGATCCACCGAACGGCTGACGATGGATTGTAGGGCGACCACGATGCGGCTGGCGGTCTCAAGTGCGTCGATGCAGCGGTGCGGCATGGCCCCGTGGCCCCCTCGCCCTTGAATGGTGATGGTGAAGCGGTCGGAGGCGGCCATGGCGGGACCTGGGATGGCTGCCGCTGTCCCTGAGGGAAGCGGCGACCACAGGTGCAGGCCGGCGATGGCCGAAACACCGTTCAGCACGCCGGCTGCAATCAGTTGCTCGGCACCGCCCGGGGGGATCTCCTCGGCGGGTTGAAAGAGCAGTCGAATCCGTCCGGGGATGTTCTCGCGTTGGTCCGCGAGGAGCCGGGCTACCCCGAGGAGGATCGCGGTGTGCCCGTCATGACCACAGGCGTGCATCACTCCCGGCGTCAGGGAAGCGAAGGGGAGACCCGTCTCTTCGGAGATCGGTAATGCGTCAATGTCGGCGCGCAGGGCGATGGTCGGCCCACGCCCGGCATCCCCCACCTCGGCGATGACGGCGTTCGGTAGGATGTGCTGAGGTTCGAGTCCCATCAACCGGAGTTCGTTCGCGATGTACTGAGCCGTTTCCACCTCGTGGAACGACAGCTCCGGGTGCTGATGAATGTGTCGGCGCCAACGGACGAGCGATGGCGCGAGCGCACGGGCCGGATCGAGCCAAGGACGGGGCACGGTCTGCGGCATTGACATCATCCTCATTACGACGCTCCCATGGTTCCCTCAACACATTATACTGAATACTGACCCCATATTTCCCCTGGAGGAGGGTGAGCCCGCTGTCCTCGACGGCCGCTGCGTCATCGGTGTCCGTCCCAAGCGTGTCGAATGTGCCAAAAGCAAGCGGCATGTTCCTCGTGCTGATGCTCCTTGTTTGGCTGTTGGCGGTGGTTCTGGCGATCTGGGGCACCATCCATGACGGCCGCCGCGCGGAGCGCGAATTGCGGAATTTGAGCGTAGACGAGGGTCCGCGCGTGTTGGATGGTGTTTTGAATCGTTGGGGACTCTGGTCCCTTGGGCTGGCGCTTTTGGGTTTTGTCTTCCTGAGTATCGCCGCCGGTTTTGCCCACTGAAGCGCTTCAGTGCTGCCGAGCGTGCGCCATGGCAAACAAGGGCTTCAGGGCTTGGTACAGCGCACGGTACGTTTCCCCCTGTTCGATGTAGGCGGCGACCGCGTCTGGTTCGGGTCGCGTCTGTGCGCCGCGTTCCACAAGGACCGATGCCGCTTCTGTTACGTCGGCAAAGGCCCCTGCTCCCACGGCGGCGAGGATGGCTGCACCGGATGCCGGTCCCTCTGCGCCACGCAAAACATGGATCGGCCGGGCGAAGATGTCGGCCTGGATCTGGCACCAGAGGGCGCTGCGCGCGCCGCCTCCGGTCATGCGCACCTCCTGTACCGGGCAACCGAGGTCCAGGATGAGTTCCAGGCAGTCTCGCATACTCTGCGACACGCCCTCCAACACGGCCCGCGTCATGTGGCCCCGGGTATGCATGGGGGTCAGGCCGAAGAACACGCCACGGGCGTACGGGTCGGTGTGCGGCGTCCGCTCACCCATGAGGTATGGGAGAAAGACGAGGCCGTCGGCACCAGGCGGTACGCTCGCAGCGGACGCGAGGAATGCGTCGTAGGGGACATCCTCCGGCGCGATGGCGCTACGCCACCAGGCGAGGGAACCACCGGCGGATTGGGTGACCCCCATGACGTGCCATTGACCCGGCACCGCGTGGCAGAAAGTGTGCAGGCGGCCTTGTGGGTCGCGAATGACCTGGTCGGTGGCCGCGAAGACCACGCCGGATGTGCCGATGGTCACCGAGACGAGCCCCGACCGGACGATGCCGCTCCCGACGGCCGAGGCAGCCTGGTCCCCGGCTCCACCTACGACAGGTGTGCCCGCACGGAGCCCGGTTTGCTCCGCAGCGGTGGGGGACACCCAGGCGGTGACCACAGGCGATTCCGACACCTCTGGCCACCACTCGAGGGGAATCGCGAACTGTGCACAGGCCTGTTGGCTCCATTGCCGACGGACCACGTCAAAACACAGGGTGCCGGAGGCGTCGCTCACGTCGGTTGCCAACGTTCCGGTCAGACGGAGACGGATGTAGTCCTTGGGCAAAACGACGTGGCGAATGCGAGCAAAGAGCTCAGGTTCGTTCTCGGCGATCCAGAGGAGTTTCGTTGCGGTGAAGTTGGGGAGGGGTGGATTGGCGACGAGGGAGACGACCCGCTCCATGCCGATGGTGCGCTCCAGGTGCTCGGCTTGCGGGGCACTGCGCTGATCCGACCAGATGATCGCCGGCCGAACCACCCAGTGGGAGCCGTCCAGTGTCACAGCGCCATGCATCTGGCCGGTGAGCCCCACCGCACCGATGGCAGCACCATCGACGGTAGCGGCGCTCAGGGCCTGGCGTATTGCCCGACACGCCCCGTCCCACCAACACGTCGGATCCTGTTCGGCCCAGGTGGGTTGGGGCTGGATTACCGGATATTCGGCCGACCCGGCGCCAAGCACCGCGCCATCCTCTTGAAGGATGACGGCCTTGCAGGCAGAGGTGCCGAGGTCCAGACCTAAAAAGTGTGGCAACGGGTATGCCTGGCCGGTGGCTCATGCGCCGCCAGGCGATGCCTCCTTTACGCGACCGAGATTATGTGGTCCTGTGCTTCGCGTTGGAAGGTCCCATTCCCCTGCGCGCGAAATGGGGAGAGGACAACTTCCACGGGGGGGAAGACGATGCCGAGGTCGGTGCGGGTCGGGATGATTGGATATCAGTTTATGGGTCGCGCCCACAGCCACGCCTATCATGATGTCGCGCGGTTCTTTCCGTTGGATGTGGAGCCGGAGAAGGCGGTGATCTGCGGGCGCGACCGCGCGGGGGTGGAGGCGGCCCGGGAGCGGCTCGGCTGGCAGGAGTCCGAGACCGATTGGCGCCGCGTGGTGGAGCGGGACGACGTCGATCTCATCGATGTCTGCACACCCAACAACCGTCACGCCGAGATCGCGATCGCTGCAGCGGAGCACGGGAAGCATGTGCTGTGCGAGAAGCCGCTCGCTATGAACCTCGCCGAGGCCCGGTCGATGTTGCAGGCCGTGGAGCGGGCCGGCGTTGTGAATATGATCTGCCATAACTACCGTTTTGCTCCAGCCGTTCAACTGGCGAAGCAGTTGGTGTCGCAGGGGCAACTCGGAACCATCTACCACTTCCGCGCCCAGTATTTGCAGGATTGGATCATGGACCCGGAGTTTCCAGTCGTCTGGCGCCTCCAAAAGGCTGTCTCGGGTTCGGGGGCGCACGGGGACCTCTCGGCGCATATTATCGACCTTGCACGCTTTTTGGTGGGGGAGTTCGAGAGCGTGTCCGGCATGCTGCACACGTTTATCAAGGAGCGACCCGTCCCCGGTTCGGCAGAGGGCGCATGGGGCGCCACGGGCCAGAGTGGTGGGTCGCGCGGCCTTGTGGATGTGGATGATGCGGCGCTCTTTTTGGCGCGGTTCCGCTCCGGGGCGCTCGGCACCTTTGAAGCGACGCGCTTTGCCGGGGGCAATCGCAACGGCAACCGTTTTGAGATCAACGGCAGCAAGGGGTCGATCCGCTGGGACCTCGAGAACATGAATAATCTCGAGGTCTATTTCCACTCCGACCCGGAAGGACTGCAGGGCTTTCGCACCATTAACTGCACCGAGGCGGTTCACCCCTACGCCGCGGCCTGGTGGCCGCCAGCGCATATCATTGGGTACGAGCACACCTTTGTGCACCTTGTCTCCGAGCTCATGAACGGCATCGCATCAGGGCGGTCCCCCGAACCCAACTTTGCGGATGGTGTCGCAAACCAGGCGGTGTTGGATGCGGTGATCGCTAGTTCCGAAAGTGGGCAATGGGTACAGGTCTGAGAAATGGCCGAGTCCTCCTAGCGAGGGCTTGGCCGTTTCGGGTGTGCCTGGCATGAGTGAAGGACTTGGGAGTGGAAGTCTCCTGCGGGGCTTGGCCGTGGCAACCGCTAGCCGAAGGCAACGGTACCCGCCGCGAGACGGGACCTGAAAGAAGCCGGAGGCAAAGCCTCGGGCCGAGGAACACGAATCGCATCAGGCGTGGGCGCTCGGGCGAGTCTGCCGAACAAGACGAAGCCCGATACGAGGTGGCATAGGGCCCTGACATTGCCCGCCCCTGATCGCATGATGCCTGCATGGCAGGGGAACGGGTGCTCTCGACGGGGCAGGCGGCGAAACGGCTGGGCATCTCGGTCCGCACGATCTACCGCTCTGAAGGCGGTCGGGCGACTGGTGCCGACCGCGCGCCTGCAGAGCGGGCAGTGCCGGTTCTCGTCGCGGGATATGGATGCCCTGCTGCGGTCGAGGTCCGGTGGCAAGGAACGCTGCGGTGTCTACGCTCGGGTTTCCTCCGAGAAGCAGGCCGAGGCGGGCAACCTGCAGCGGCAGAAGGATCGCTTGGTGGCGGCGGCAACGGATCGTGGTTATGAGGTTACGGCTGCGGTGGCCGAGCGGGCTTCTGGCTTGAATGAGAAGCGTCGTGATCTGTACCGCCTGTTTCGGATGGCCGCCGACGGCGAAATCGATGGGATGATGGTCGAGTTCAAGGACCGCCTGGCCCGCTTCGGGTTCGGGTATGTCGTGGAGGCATTCTCGGCCCACGGCGTTCGGGTTGTTGGAGGGTCCTGTGGCGGTGGACGCGGCCCAGAAGTTGGTGGCCGCTATGCG
>JAJYVN010000195.1 GCA_021791995.1 Bacillota bacterium | reverse complement strand
GTCTCCGCCACGACCGATGTCGCAGCGTCATCGGTCGTGCGAAATAGTCTCGCAACGCTCAGTAATCTGCCGCGACGCCCGTGACACCGCGGGCACGTATCTGGTTTTTCCTCGCTCAGCGTGATCGTAAGGGAACCGGAACAGCATGTGGCGGGTCCTTCTCCTGGAAGAACACGTCGACACGAATCGTGGAGGCAAAACCGCCACAACGACGCATGCGTGTCGCTTTGGGGCGAGGCATCGAAATCGTCTTCACCATGCAGTTCATCCGGCAAAGACCACAAAAACCATCTTGTGGTCTCCTGATCACCGCTCTGGACGTGCTGTTGCCATTTCCCTTCATGGTCCACCGCAACCGCCACGTAAGGTTGTCCGCAGTGCACGCACGTCGCCAAAGGAAAAAGCGGACTTCCACAATGCAGGCAGTGGGCACGGTCCTCCAGAAAGACGGCACTCCATACGGTCGATGGATGCTCCGCATGCTTCGGGCATTCAGGGTTAAGGCAGATGGTTGCTCCGGACAAACCACGCAAAACATAATGAAAGCGCGCGGGTATCAAGGGCGGGGCGTCGGATCCTCTTGGTCGCGCGCGCGCCGCGAGAACGAGGAGCCACGTGGTCGCGCGCGTGGCATCCTCTCCCCCGACGCCCCACAGATCCTCAGCCAGTTGTGGCAAAGGTTTGGCGGAACTCGTCGTCAATCCGTGCAACCGCGCCGTGGTGCCAAGAGGCCTCAGAAAGGCGTCGAGCATCGGGCCCGTCCCCTTAGGTGCCGCGCTGAGCGCAAAAGCAGCGGTGTTCCATCCGGTGCTCTGGATCTTTTCCGCCAGTCGAGCAGGATCGTCGAGTGCAACGAGCCAGTCCTCAAGCGCTTCGTCGTTCGGAACAACCGAACAAACCTCCGCCAACGTCGGACCGGCCATCGAACGCGACGAACCGCCAAAGGATTCAAATGGCTCTCCGAGCAACACATCGTCGAGGCCAAAGTTCAGCCCGGTCAGGCGCTGCGCGAACTCGGCAACCGCACCTTTTTCGGATGGACCTCCGAGGGTCGCGCTGGTGAGAATAAATTGGAGACTGCAGCCTGCGAACGCCTGACGGACCCTGCGAAGGAGGAGGCCAATCTCAATCGACTGCGCCCCGCGATAGGTGTGCGCTTCGTCAAGCACTACGAAACGGAGCGAGGCGGGATGAAACAGCCGTGCGTCCATCGGTCGGATGAGCAGATACTCGAGCATAGCAAAATTCGTAATCAGGATGTTTGGTGGCGAACCATACATTTCGGTGCGGCTGCACTGTTCATTGGGCGGTGCCAATGGATCTCTATGGGTAATTGTATGCGGCGTTTCTCCGGTATAGCGCCCAAAAGTGATGTCGGGATAATCTTTCAGGGCTTCTCGCAATCTTTGCAGTTGGTCGTTTGCCAGTGCATTCATGGGGTATACGAGGATCGCACGAATTCCAGGGCGAGGGTCACGACAAATACGATCAAGAATCGGTAGGAGAAAGGCCTCTGTCTTACCGCTCCCAGTCCCAGTCGCGACCACAATGTTGTGTCCTTCTTCCACAAGACGGATCGCATGGACCTGATGCACATAGAGGGGGCGTTCGGAATCCGCTCCTTGAAAGGTCCCTAGCTGGGGATGCAGCCGCGGCGGTACCGGTCGCACGGCCAGTTCGGCAACAGAGAACGAAGGCTCATAGACAGGCAACGCATGCACCAGAGGCTCCCGGAAGAAGCCCTCGTCCGCCTCGGCAATCTGGCGATAGACTTCCTGTCGAAGCTCCGGTTCCGACTCTGTGATCGCGTTGGTGCTCATGAGATATGCTTCAAAGGCCTTGCGCAACTCTTGGGTGAAGCTCAACGCGTTGAGTTCCACGGATCGCATTCCCCCTTAACCCCTACCCGTGCCGAATTCCGACTCGACGTTCGCTCCTGGACGCTACGATCCGGTTTCTCAAATGAACGATTCCTGTTCGGCCTCCAAGGACAGATCGGTCGGCCAAACAGGCAAATCCGTCAGCGTCAGATCGGATACTGGAACGTTCAGACCACAAAGCCTCTTAATCGAATCAGGAAGTTCCGGCGGTTGAACGGCAGCGTTCAACTTCCGCACTGTACGTTGCAGTTCCTGTCTACCCTGACGATGCCATAGCGCAAGCACCGCGAGCACAAACGCGACAACTCTCTCCTGTGGTTCCACCGAATCGGGCAATCCCTCACATAGGTCGCGATAGACTCGATCAAGTTGTTGCTTGGATCGGCGACTCGTGCCTCCGTCCCGTCCTGCGATGACGTACCGCTGTGCTGCTTGCGCCAGGATCCCCCCGAACCCTACGGTCGGCGCAGCATCGTACAGATCGTCCACGTGCTCGTGCACCCAGGTTGTCCATGATGTCACCCGTGCGCGCTGATGGAGGACACGTGCTTTCTGGCGTAGCTCAGCCGGGGCCCACTGTTCCATGCCTGGGGGTAGGTCCTCGCCACGCTCCATCGCCGCCCGCGCAGCCTTTCCGTAGGCGTCCTCCACCCAGGGAACGAAGAGCTCTGGAAGGCCACGGATCTGTGATGGCAATGCGCCAGCGATGAGCTGCGCAACGGGACGTAGCCACGTGCAGATCTCCTCGGGTAAATCCTCGATCGCAATCTCATCCTGATGGCTCTCAAGCCACTCTGGAATACGTTGAGCCAGCCCAACCCAACAATGCGTCGCAGTCCAGCCCCGAGGTCCGTAAACATCCACGTGCACCAGGGGGGGAACGCGGTGCAATCGCTCGCGCCATGCAACGCTACTGAAGACCGCTTTGCCGCACAGATCGAACCGACCAGGGAGATTGAATTCCATGGCGTCTCCAAAGGGTGATGTTACGCGGCAACGAACCTGCTGCTCGGGCCAGCCCGTCACGAGCACGTCTGCGGCGTAGTGGTCAAGCCAAAACACACCGCCATCGGTCGACCGAGCTGCATCGGTCGGCCGGATCCCGGCTCGGTGAATCGGCTGAACAACCGGGATAACGAACCCTCCCTGAAGCGTCATGCTGCCCTCCATCAGCGGATGGTCCGGTGCCACCTCATAGGTGTGCTCCGCTTCAAGCGGTGTTGCATGCTGCCACGACCATTTCACATCGCCCCCACAGGTGAAGATGCACGGTTCCCCTCCGGCCAATAGGCGGTCGGGAAAGTCGAGGTGAACCGGTGGTACCTGAACAAACCGCACATTGCGCGCGGCCGGATCTGTCTCATGTCGTTGTTCCCACTGCGGCTCGAGCCACACGTGCACGACAGCACCGGTGGGCGACTCCATCTCAATGGTGCCATCCGGTAGACACGACAGCCGACGCCGGACACCATCCCATTCGGCCATAACTCGCCATAGACCATATGCATCGGCCGGAAGGATGCGTAGTTGTGGCCGGACCCCATTCCAAACGACGACATCACCCGCACATGCACCCCGCAATTGCTTTAACCGGGGGGTGATCCACACGAGTTCAGGTGGCGATCCACCTTCCAGAGCCGTGTCCGAACGCTGGACACGCAACAAATAAACCGGGCGGTCGCCCATCCGGTAGCGGCCCACGCACTCAAGAATCATCGCTCCGAGCACGTCAATATCGGTGCTGAGCGCGTAACACTCCTGGCGAGGCGGTCGGGCCGACGAAGTGCCGCCGCCAACACTCAGTCTACGGCCATCTGTCATCCGGAAGTATTGGACCTCGGTTCCCCGCCTCCATCCGATCATGCCCCACGTACGATGAACCTGGCCGTACGAGACGGTCCCGGAGTAGTTCGGCAGCGGTTGCTCCAACGGCACGCTCGGAGTTGTAATCAATCCCAGCTGGTCGGAGGCATAGACCCCTTTACTCACCCAGCGCGCATCAAACACAAGCTCAAGCACCCCACGGTTTTCGTTCCACACCACGACAGGGTCCGGTGGGCTCTCCCGCGTTTGTGCGCGCGTGGGAATAATATCGTGACGCGCTTGCAACGCCTCGATCAGCTTCCGATAGCGTGGGGCAACGTCCTCCATCGTAGCGAAACCCTCGTTGATTCGCACGAGGAGTAACAAGACGTGTTGACAAAGGCTCGGGCCATTTCTCTTCATTAATTGGTCTAAGTACCGCGAGGGCCAATGGAAATTCGCAATCTGTTCCGTCACACGGGCCTGATGCAACAATAAGCCTTGCCATCCACCTGCCGAGTGGGCCAAATGCCGTAACCGTTCGGCTACCTGCGGAACGTCCCTGGGTCGCAGCCCAGCATGCTGCCAGACAAGACTCACATACCGATACGGCCGTCCGACGCACCGCACATCGTCGAAGGTTCGAACACAGAACCGCTCAATCGCTGGTCCAAACGACGTCTGCCATTCCGAAAGATCGCTTCGGAGAAGGTTGCAGAAATAGGCACGAAATCCACTGTCATCCGGCTGGTCCCGGAGGCAGTTGACCGCAGCGATTGCCAGCGCACCCTCTTCGATGTGGCCCATGCCGAATTGCAACGACGACCGCAGCATCGAGCACAAAGACTGCAGTTCAGGGTCAGAAAGCACAATATCACCCAGGACAACCACACCACGAGCTCGCTCCACGAGTGCCTGCAATGCATCCCGAGTCACTGAGCCCTCGCCTCCTGATCGGGGCACAGCACAACGCTGTCGCAACCTGCGGTGCGCGGGCCACCGTCTGCAGATGAAGACGTCCTTGTCGTCAGGTCCCCCGAATACGTCTGATTACGACCAGAACCAACCGGCCTGCTCTATACCAAGGCATCTACCACGCGATTCGTGCCACCATCGGGCCAATGGTCAATCGTCATACTTTCCGTCCCTGCGCCAAGATACGTGGTTATTCGATGGAACACACAGTTTCCCTGCACCGTCGTATCTTGGACTCCCAGCAATGGCTTCAAGATGAAAGGCGTGCGTAAGACTGGGTACCCGGCAGAATCAAACATGGGTTCATTGATGGGACGGAGGCGTTGTGCACTTCTGCGATGCATCGACGTGTCCAAGCTCTTCGTGTCACGGTCGCACGAGACAACCCGGGTCCGTTGCCCAACTTCCGTTCCCACTGCGATAGACCGCACTTCGAACGGCCTACCACTTCCGCTGGACTTTACGGATATGCGCGGTCCCAGAACGGACGGTTCAATCGTTTCATCTCAACAAATGTTCGCGTGACCTTGAGCGACGACTCCGGTTACGGTGCTATATGGTATAAACCTTCCATTCCGTCTTCGCGTACCAGTGGACGAGGGATGCCCCGCCTCAACGGCCTGGAACTGTATCAACAGAGCTACGCACTGGAGCGATTCGCCACGGCGCTCCCGGCGCAGCTTGTCGGCAGCACCCGCGGCAAAGCCACCGAGGTATTGCCTGCTACCGAGCGCGTGCTCGTCGGGGGCGGTAGGTCTCGTGCCCCAAGTCACGCCGCGTGTCCATCCGTTACGACGCACGTTCGGCCAAGGTTCACCTTGCGGAGGGGCATGCGACCCTGGCGACGGTTGCCGGTCGCCAGGGCGTGGCGTTGTCCATCCCTCCGTGCCATACTGGGCGTGTGGATCTCCCTGTTCGTACGCGTTCAGGGGGAGGATTCGGTGACGGTTGGGAGGGGTGGTTGGCGGTCGAGGGTGTTGGCCGGGGCGAGTGCTGATCGGCGGTCGAGCGGGAGGGTCGGGGGTGAGGGGAGTAAGGGCGCCACAGCAGGGGCTGGCGAGTCGGATCGGCAGTGGTCGCGCTACGGTGGGGGCAAGACACACC
>JAJYVN010000194.1 GCA_021791995.1 Bacillota bacterium | reverse complement strand
AACACGGTCTACCCAGGCAGCACACCTGCATCGCGCCCTGTGCCTCCCTGTCGCCGTTGGCCCCCGACCCCCGCATGAACATCCGTTATGGGTAATGGTCAGGTCATAACCCACCGATCGACCTACCCTCTTTGCGAAACGCCGGCCGCACCGCAGGCTTCCCCGCCGACTAGCGTGGTCTTGCGTAGCGCGAGTGGTGTGAACCGAGCGCATGGGGCACGGATCGAAGAGTGCTTGGAGCATGCCCCACTGGCAAGGCCGATTTCGGTTCGCTTGGCTACACAAGGAGGCCGCAGGGAAATATGGCGACCCTGCAGAATTCTTGCTCAGATTCCAGCGACGAGTGACCAGGCGGACGCTGGCGTCAAGGAGCACAATCTCAAGGAGGAGTAGCATGCACTCTCGATGGTTGCCTGCGTTCCTGGTTTCAGCAGCTATTGGCATCAGCGGCCTTACCGTAGCGATGGCACCTGCGGCTTCTGCAGCTACCGCACAGCCCAACGGTTCCCCTGTCGGCGAGTCCACATGGTCCGGTCCTAGTGCCTGTGGCCAAGAGGCCACCGTCACGGCTCCCTCCAATGCCGCCTTCATGCAGGTGGTCCTGTATGGCGCCTCCGGTGGCATCGGTGGTGCAGCGGCCAGTGCGCAGGGATACGGGGGCGCAGAAGGGCTCGGAAGCGAGATCCAAGCGGAGTTCGCCATTCAGGGAGGTCAAACGATCGCCGCCGTTGTCGGCTGCCAAGGTCAGTCGGCACCGCAGGGTAACGGTGTCGTCGGCACCGGCGGTTCCGGGGGTGCCGGATGGTCCTCTGGCGCTTCGGGCGGGAACGGCTACTATTGCGCCGGTCTCTGCAGCCTCTCGATCCAGGGGACTGACGGCAGTGGTGGAGGTGGCGGCGGTTCGACCGCCCTGTGCCTCAGTCAATGTCCCTCGTCCTCTTTTGCAAGCACCACAGAGAGCTTCATCAATGCGGATCCACCTTCTGGCCTGCTGGCGGTGGCCGGTGGGGGCGGGGGCGGCGGTGAAACCATGTGCGCCGGCACATACGGTGGAGGTGGCGGTGCAGGCGGAACCGGCAATAAAACCGCAGACCTGTCGGGAGTCGGCGAAGGTCCTGGCGGCGGTAGTGGCGGAACCGGCGGGACCGGTGGAGATGCCGGCGGACCCGGCGGCCTGAATAACGCAACTCTCGGTGCCTTCGCCAAGGGATTCCCGTCCGTCGGTTCACCCGGTGCCAGCAGCGGGGGCGCCAATTTCGGCGACGGCGCGGGTAGCGGCGGGGGCGGCGGCGGGCTCGTCGGTGGCAGCGGCGGTAGCGGTGGCGCGACGGACTGCGGCGCCGGTGGGGGCGGTGGCGGCGGCTCTTCCTGGGTGAACCTCTCGGCCGTCTCCGGTTCATTCAGTACGCAGTCAAGCGCAGGTAACGGTGGCATAACCGTGACCTTCTTGGAGGCAGGCCCGCCCACGGCAACCATCTCATCGCCGTCCAGTGGCGGCGTGTACGCCATCAACCAGGTTGTGGATACCTCCTTCCGGTGCGCCGAAGGTCAGGGCGGATCCGGACTGCAGTCATGCACCGATAGCAATGGCTCCACGAGCGGCAGTGGCCGCCTTGATACAAGCACCGCCGGGGAACATACGTATACCGTCAAGGCCGTCAGCTACGATGGCCAGGTCGGCACAGCCTCCATCCACTATCTTGTCGCAGCTCCCCCCAGTGTGCAAATCCTGACCCCAACCAACGGTAGTACATATGTCGTTGGGCAAACGGTTCCAACCACGTTTGAGTGCACCGATTCCAATGTCGCCATCACATCGTGCACCGACCAAAACGGCGTGTCCGCCACGGGCTTGACCGCTGGCGGCCTGGAAGGTTCGGGGTACCTCAATACCTCGGCCCCGGGCACCTTCACGTACATGGTGACTGCCGAGGCCGCGGGGCAGACGACAACCGGCTCCATTTCCTATACGGTGAATCAGGACGGTACTACCACATCCGTCTCATCTTCGGCCAATCCCTCCGTTGTGGGCGAGTCCGTCACCTATACAGCATCTGTCGCTCCGATGAGCCCAGGAGCCGGCACGCCGACCGGCACCGTCACCTTTCGCGATAACGGTCAACTCCTTTGCTCCAGCGTTCCTGTGAGCACCGACGGTGCCACGTGCGATGCAACCTACGGAACCCCCGGGGCCCATTCGATCTCGGTCAGCTACGCTGGTAACGCCAACTTCCTCCCCAGCACGGGTTCTCTAACCCAGACGGTGGATCAAGCCGACACCACCACATCCATTTCCTCTTCGGCCAACCCCTCGATCTTCGGAGCCAGGGTAACATTCACGGCGCAAGTGTCCCCGGAAAAGCCAGGCGCCGGCACTCCGACCGGTACCGTGACCTTCACCGACGCATCGACCACTGTTGCCACTGTCTCCCTCGGTAGCAATGGCACTGCCGCCTTTACGACATCGGGGCTTGCTGCCGGCCCCCAAACGGTTACCGCCACGTACAGCGGGGACGCCAACTTCGTGGGAAGCCAGGCCAGTCTCAGCCAACAGGTGAGCTACAATCTAACCGTGACCGAGCCCGGGACGGAGAAGGGTGCCCTCAACACGCACCGCACCGTACCCGTCCGCGTCGTGCTGACGGATGCCCAAGGCCAGGTAGTCTCCAACGCGACGGTAACACTGTATGTGGACGGCAAACCAGCGACGACAGGTGCGGGGTACAGCGCTGGCACAGACCAGTTCACGTACTCCGGTGGGCAGTATCGTTACCTGCTCAAGGTGTCGAGCGCTGATGTGGTGGATGGCAAGATCACACTGGTCCTCCATGTCAGTGACGGAACCACCGAAACACTGGTCTTCACGGCACAATAAAGCGACACGGCCCGATGCGCGCCCGGGATGCGAGATGGTAGGAAGCCCTGCCCTCTCGCATCCCGGGCCGCGCTCATAATCGCAAAAATGGTGCTGAGGATCCGCCCCCGTTTGGATCCTCAGCGCGTGCAGCCCCCTCCGGCGGAATCAAACACTTGACCCCCTCCCCACGGCTGAAGCCGGGAATTCCCAGTGATCGCTGACCGGTCGAGAAAGAGATGAAGGAATGATCGGCGGGGGCCATAGTGACCGTGGCGCCGGTTGGTTCCGCACCGACCGGCCGCGTCCATCTGGGCGAGCGAGAGGTGACTGTGCTTCCACCTGAAGCCACCTCGGCGCTATGTGGCCCTCTATCGGTCGTGCTTGCGATGAAAAACGTGGGTATCTGGCGCGACCCGCGAAGAAGGTCACAAAGGCCGCATTCAGGTGCCGCAGTGCCTGTTGGAGCGGAACGTAGAAACCTTCGGCCAGCCAGGACTTCTCCGGGTCCCTCTTCCTCCACACCAAGAGCCGATCCGTTTCTGCATGGTCCATGCGCTTGTGCCGATCGAACCATGCTTGGGTTCGCAGCGCAAGCGCCCCGTTGTATACGTACTGGACGCAGCCGAAGGTCTGCGCCAGCTCGCGCGCCTGATCCTCCGTCGGATGGAAGCGGTACTTGCACGCCTTGCGCTCCATGCCTTGCATTATACATATCACACACAACGAGAGAATGAGCGAATCGGCTGATTCCCATGCCGAAAGGCAGGGGCTTGCCCTGCGTCTCTTGGGTCAAGCGATCGCTGCAAAAATCGGCAGACGTACCAGCCGTCGGAGCCGTTCACGCATTGCTGGCGTAGGGGAGTGGGTCCGTCAAACCGGCTTCTGCGAATCCCTTGCGTCGCAATTGGCAGGCATCGCATTGTCCACAGGCGGGGCGCAGACCAAGGTAGCAGGAGTGGGTCAGTGCGAAGGGTACGCCCAGCTCGTGACCCAAGAGCACGATCTCCCGTTTTCTCATCTGCAGAAGGGGCGCCCGCACCACCAGACCACTGCCCTCGATGCCGGACCGGGTTCCCAGCTGGGCGGTGCGCGCAAAAGCGTCGAGGAATGCGGGTCGGCAATCCGGATAACCGGAGTAGTCCAGGGCGTTGGCGCCGATGAACAGGGCTTGTACGTCCAAAGGCTCAGCCAATGCTGTGGCGATGGAGAGAAAGACCAGGTTGCGTGCTGGCACGTACGTGATCGGCACGTCTTGGCCGATCTCGCCCTGGCTGCGGGCGAGGGGCACGTCGGCGTGGCCCGTCAGAGCAGAGCCGGAAAAGACGTGATCCAACGGGACAACAAGACGCCGTTCGGGCGCGATCCCCCAGTGGGCTGCCACCGCATGCGCGGCGGCGAGTTCTATGGCGTGGCGTTGACCGTAGTCGAACGAAACGGTCCACACCTCATCTTCCTCCCGCAGCGCGAGTCCCAGGCAGGTCGCTGAGTCCATGCCGCCCGAGAGCAAGACCATGACCTTCAACCCTAAACCCCCCTTCGGTTGCCCCACAAAAGGACATGCAACTGCGGCAAAATGCGCACATTTTGCATGGTCGGGTCGGAGAGTGCGCGCTGGGCGAGCCAATCGAGCTTCTGAAGGAGTGCAGCGGTATCGTCGTCGCCCACCCGATTTCCCACCTGCAGGGCGAACGGGAGGTTGGGGAAGCGAACCCGGAGATCCCGGGCATAGTCGTAGTCGGCCTCGTCAAAAACAACAACCTTCAGGTCAGGGCATGCAGACACAGCGACCGTTTGCTGCAAGAGGGCCCAGTCGGTGTCCATTCCCGAACTGGGCGGCTTCGGGGAGATAGTTACGCTATCCACTCGACCGAGCCAGGCCGGGGCACGACTGCCCTGTGTCTCGACATGGAGCCGGTACCCGTGAGCGCCGAGCTGTTCCACCAATTCAGTGAGGTCGTAAAGGGCGGGGTTCCCGCCGCTGAGGGTCACGTCCCGGCACTGTGGGTCGAGCTGCAGGAGCCGGTGTAGGACCTCGTGAGGGCGCAGATGCTCTACCGGAGCGATCTGGCCCGGTTTCCACGTGAATGCTGAGTCACACCAAAGGCAGGCGTAGTCGCAACCAGCGAAGCGGATAAAGAGCGTCTTGCGCCCAATGACCTGTCCTTCGCCCTGCAACGTGGGGCCGAAGATCTCTACAATGCCTAGATTGGCTCGGATCACCCGGATTGCTCCGGTTCGAAGGTCACCTCATTGCGCGAGGTCTCGCGCACGGTCAGGGCGAGGAGGCGCGGGGTATTAGGCAGTGTGGAGAGGTGTTCGACAACGCATGCCGCCAAATACTCCGCCAAGCGTTCTGCGGTGGGACGGTGGCCATCGGCGGTCAACGCAGCGATCTCGTTAAGGTTTTGGTGGTCGATGGCCTTAAAAATCTCCTTGACGCCACGGAAGTCCACCACCATATCCTTGTGCAGCCGGTCGGCCTGAATGCGGGCGGTGATCGACCAATTGTGGCCGTGTAGCACCGCGCAGGGGCCCGGATAGCCCGCCAGAAAATGTGCGGCCGCGATATCATCCACGGATACCCGGACGGTGAACGGCATCGGTCAGCCTCCCTGCTTTCCTTGGGAGAGTTGCCGAGCGGTTGCCACCTCGTCGGCGTAGTCCCGATCCTCTGGCACTGGCGTCTCGATGATCATGGGTAACTCCCGCAGGCGGGGATGGGTGAGGACTGCGGTGAGGCCCGCGGTGCCCAACTCCCCTTTCCCTAGCCTTTCGTGACGGTCCTTGTGGCTCCCGCAGCCAAAGCGGCTGTCGTTCAAGTGCAGCGCTCGGATCCGCTCCGCACCGACGGCATGATCGAACTCGGCAAGCATACCGTCAACTCCGGCACGCGTCCGCAGATCGTAGC
>JAJYVN010000193.1 GCA_021791995.1 Bacillota bacterium | reverse complement strand
GACGGTCACTCTGCTGGAGCGCCTGACGGTTGCCTGCGGCGCGTCGTTCGGTGCCGGCGGCATGCTGGCTCCTCAGGTGGAGGCGGAGGGGCCAGGGCCGCTGTTGGATCTGGGGATGTCCTCGCGGGATCTGTTCCCCTCCTTTTGTGCGACGCTGGATGACGGTTGCGGTCTTCACATGGACGGCATTCTGCGGGTTGCATCGACCGAGGGGAGCGCCGCCGCGCTCCGCGCGCGTGCGGAATGGCAAGGCCGAGCCGGCCTCACGGTGCGGATTTGTGACGCCCAGGAGTGTGCGGCGCAGGCTCCGGGTGTGGCGGATGCCGTCCTCGGGTTGTGGGTTCCGGACGGTCAGGTGGACGCGTATCGCTTTACCCTGGCGCTTGCGCAAGCAGCAGCGCAATCTGGCGTGGACATCCGGGAGGGTACGCCGGCACTTCGCGTGCTGGACGGGCGGGTGGAAACGGCGGAAGGGCGCCTGGAGGCCCAGACGGTGGTTGTGGCCGCCGGTGCCTGGAGCGGGCGGTTGGTAGAGATTCCGGTGGTGCCGCTCAAGGGCCAGCGGTTACTCTTGCGTCACACGCGCGCCAATCTGCCGCAGGTATTGTGGACGGATCACTGCTACCTCGTTCCGAAGGCCGGAGGCCGGGTGCTCGTCGGTGCGACGGAGGAGCCGCAGGCAGGGTTCGACCGACGGGTGACGGCGGCCGCCATGGCGCGGCTTGCCGGGGCTGCGATCGCCAGTCTCCCCGCATTCGCGGATGCGGAATGGGAGGAGGGTTGGGCTGGACTCCGGCCGACAACGCCGGACCACCTGCCCGTCTTGGGGTGGCTACCGGGATCCGCGCGGACGATGCTTGCAACCGGTCACCACCGGAACGGGATCCTTCTGGCACCACTCACCGCGCAACGGATTGCCCAGGCTATCGTGGATGGTGCTTCGCTGCCGCAGGCATGCGCACCCGAGCGCTTCACTGTACGGAACGAGGTTGGGTGACCGCGTGCGGTAGACGTAGGAACGGCTTGCTATGGCAGGAGCAGACTCCGTAGCTCCATCGGATCGCTCGCGATGGCCAGGGGGCGGGATCCCTCCAACTCGACGGCTGGCGCGTATCCCCAGCGAACGCCGATGGCGGGGATGTCGCAGGATCGTGCCGCGAGGACGTCACTCGCTCGATCACCGATCATCACCGTCTGCGCTGGATCCGCGCCCAATACCGTGAGTGAACGACGGATGACCTTCGCTTTATCGTCTCGCCTACCGTCGAGGTAGCTGCCGACAACGGACGAAAAGAGTGTCGCCAGCCGGAAGTGCTTCAGGACACCGCGGGCGAGGGATGTGGGTTTGAGCGTGGCGAGCCCCAGGGTTTGGCCTGCGGCCGCGCAGGCCGCAAGCGTCTCGGCCATGTCGGGATAGAGTTCGTTTTCGTACATGCCGATCGGTACGTAGCGAGCGCGAAAGGCGGCCACCAACTGCTCGATCTCCGCCCTGCTCGCCGTTGGGACCAGGCGCTGGAAGTTGTCCCGTAGGGGTGGACCAACCGTCCATCGGATGCTGGAGGGAGAGGGTGGGGAGTAGCCGAGGGACTGCATGGCATGGATCACAGAACGCGTGATGCCGACCGCGGGGTCGCTGACGGTGCCGTCGAGGTCGAAGAGGAGCCACTGCCAGATGCTCATGTTCGGCGCCACGCCCAAAGCGCCATCACGGCTGCACTGCGCCATGGGCGCCACGCTTCGCCCCTGCTGAGTGCCGTAGCGGGGGAGACGGGCTCCGACAAAAGGCCGTCCAGGCGAGCGATGGCGTAGCGCAGTCCGAGGTCTGCGGCGGGAAGAACATCGGGGCGCCACAAACAGAACATCAAAAACATTTCGGCGGTCCATCGGCCGACGCCGGGCAGTTGGATCAAGCGCGCAGCGACCGTCTCATCGCTCAGTGTGCTCAGGTCTTCTCGCTTCAATTGGCCTTTGCGATCACACTCCGCAATGGCGGCGATACTTTTGGCCTTTGCACGGGAGAGGCCCACTGCGCGCAATTCCTCCGGTCCGAGCGCCGACAGCGCCTCTGCGGAGATGGCACCCCCGCAGGCCTGTGCCAGACGTGCTTCGACGGTCTTGGCCCCGGCGACGGAGAGCTGCTGGGAGCACACCGAGCGAACCAGGTGCTCCAGGGGAGTCGTGTCCTCCCAAGCCGGTGGGCATACTACGACTGAGAGGGCCGGAATCAGGGCGGGATCCTGTCGTTCAAGCGCTTGCCGAGCCTCGGACCAGATCCAGTGTGTCATTGGGTGTTTCCTTTGTTGCAAGGTGCGCAAAGCGCGCCCGTTCGCTGGTTCATGCACCCAGCGGCAAGGAGTGGCTTACCCAGCGTCGAAGTGGACTTCCTCGCTCGAACTCTGTCCCCTGCAAAGAAGGCATGTGAATGAATGACAAGAACGCTGCAGTTACGGTCGGGAAAGAGCTTCATGGCTTCACCATCCGGGAGGTGCGGCCGATCGCGGATCTGCGCGCTGTGGCCTACCGTGCGGAGCACTCCTCGAGCGGAGCCCAACTCTTTCATATCGCGGCCCAGGACAATGAAAATCTCTTTTCCATAACGCTCCCGACGGTGCCCTGGGACGACTGCGGCGCGGCACACATACTGGAGCATAGCGTGTTGGGAGGATCACGGAAGTATCCGGTGCGGCAGCCGTTCTTCGAGATGATTAAGATGAGCATGGGTACCTTTATCAATGCGATGACCGGGGCTGACTTCACGACGTATCCCGTCAGCAGCACCGTGCACCAGGACCTGTTCAACCTCGCCGACGTATACTTCGACGCTGTGTTTCATCCTCTGCTCACCGAGGAGACGTTCCTGCGCGAAGGGCACCGCTTGGCACCAGTGGACCCGGAGAAGCCGACGGGCGCGCTCCAGGAGACAGGCGTGGTTTTCAATGAGATGAAGGGGTACTTCTCTAAACCGGAGGTGCGATTGCAGTGGGTGAGTCTCCGTAACCTTGTACCCGCAACCGTCTTCGCTCGGACATCGGGCGGTGATCCACAGGCGATCCCGGATCTTACGTATGACGGGTTGAAGCGCTTCTACCAAGCATACTATCACCCGAGCGACGCAATCTTTGTCACCTATGGCGATATCCCCCTCACGGAACATCTAGCCTTTCTGGACCAACGGCTCGAGGGCTTTGTGCGGCGCCCGGTGGATCTGACCCTCACTCGCCAACCGCGTTGGTTGGAGCCCATGCGCGCTACGGCGGAGTATCAGGTTGACGACGGGGAGGCGACCGACAGCAAAACCTATCTCTTGCTCCAATGGGTCGCTGGTGACGCAACGGATCCAGTGGAACGCATGGCGTTCGAGGTGCTCGACTGGATCTTGGACGGCAACGAGGCGGCCCCCTTGCGCAAGGCCTTGGCGGACTCTCGCCTTGGCCAGGCAGAGACGCAAACCGGGACCTGGGCGGCAGGTCCCGACGGCATCTACCAGGTTGGGTTGAAGGGGAGCGAAGCGGACCGAGCCGATCGGTTCGAGCGCCTGGTGCTCGATACGCTGCGTCGTGTGGCCGAGAGCGAGATCCCCGAGGAGCGTGTGGAGGCCGCCTTCCATCAGGCGGCATACAGGCACCTGGAGATTCCCTCGCAGCTTCCCATCCATGTCTCCTTCGTGGTGGTTGAGGCCTGGCGGCTGGGATTGGATCCGCTCGCGTTGATTGCTGCACGGCAGCACTTGGAGGTGTGTCACGCGCAGTATCGTGCGGATCGACGATTCTTCAACCGGCTGATCCGTGAGCGGTTGCTCGATAACCCCCATCGGCTCCTGACGATCCTGCGGCCCAGTCCTCATTATCAAACGCGGATCGATCAGGCCTTCACCGAGCGGATGGCCGCAGTTCGGGCGCGTCTGGACGATCAAGAGGTGGAGCGCATTGCGGTCGTCGCTTGGGAGGTGGAGCGTAACTCGGGCACACCGAACCCTCCGGAGGCAGTAGGCCTTCTGCCGCAGTTGAGCGTCCGCGATGTGCCCCCGCGTCCCCGGCATATCCCTACCACGGTGGAGACGTTGCGTGACGGCGTCGAATTCTTGCGGAACGACGTTTTCACCAATGGAATCAACTACCTGGAACTCAATCTGGATGCGAGCGCACTAACCCAGGAGCAGTGGCTTTACGTCCCGAGTTACGTGGATGCCATCCATCAACTTGGTGCAGCTGGGATGGATTACGAGGGCATTGCGGCACGGCTCTCGGCATTCACCGGCGGGATTGGGTGCTGGCCGGTGCTAGGACGGAAGGCGTCCGGTGGTGCAGCGTTGCGACGGATGCATTTCTCGCTGAAAGCCCTGGACGATCAGATGGAGGATGCGCTCGGTGTCCTTTTCGACCTGATCCTCGCGGTGGACCCGCACGACGGCAATCGGCTCGCGATTGTCCTGGATGAGGCCTTTGCCGAGCGGCAGAGTGCATTGGTTAACGGCGGCAGCACTGTCGCTCGCCGTTTTGCGGCCCGGGTCCTCGATCGCAATGGTCAGCTGCACGAATGGATGTATGGGATTCCGCAATTGCGGCTCCTCTCTCGGCTGCAGCACTCCTTTGCGAGTGAGGGGGGGAGGATCATGGAACGGATCGATGGCATTCGGGATATGGTGCGGGCCGGAGGCCTTGTCGCAAGTTTCACGGGCTCGGACCGATCGGCCGATATCGTTCGCCGGGCCCTTCGAAGGTGGTCGGGCGGACCCCTGCGACCTGAAGGAGCGGACAGGGAGGAACCAGTCGTGGAAGGCAACCGTCGTACGGCGTTGGCTGGTCCCCTTCAGGTGGCGTATTGTGCGGAGGTCATGCCTGCACCAGGTTATACGCACCCGGATTCACCGTTTCTCGGCGTGGGGGCGCACCTGGTCACCAATGCATACATACTGCCAGAAGTGCGGTTCCGAGGTGCTGCCTACGGAGGGGCCTTCTCCTACGACGCGTTATCCGGCGAGATCGCGCTTCTGTCCTGGCAGGACCCACACGTTGTCCGAACACTGGGTGTCTTCAATGCGACCGAAGCACACGTCCGTCAAGTGCCGTGGGCGCAGGTCGATGTCGACCGTGCCATCATCGCCACACTCAAGGACGGGGAGCATCCCATCCGCCCAGCCGAAGCGACTGGCACGGCGCTGCAGCGGCATATTGCGGGGCTCACGCCCGAAATGCGTGACGCGCGTCACGCCATGACGCTGTCGGCTACGCCGGAGCGAGTGCGTCGGGCCATCGCAGATGCACTCGAGGCGGGGCGCGCCCGGTCTTCGGTGTGTGTCGTGGCGGGGCGATCGATGTTGGAGGGCGCGAATCGGGAACTGCGGGATCGCCAGGCGGAGCTTCAGGTGGAGGAACTCCTTCCGGGTGTGGATGCAGCGGAGTCTGCGATGGAGTAAAGCGTTTGGGCGGGAGCACGCGGGGCGTGGTGTTCACTGCGCCCGCGTGCTCCCGCCGTTCTTGCCTCACTGCGGTGCCAAGGTGCCCCCCGTTACTCGAAGGCCGTACGGTGCGTGTTGGCCCACTCTGCAAACGTACGCGGTGCCCGACCCGTGATCGGTTCTGCCGTGCGGACGGCGAGAGCCGCAGATGAGGGCCCTTGGCGCATCAGCGCAAGAATCGACTCCACCATCGGTGCCGGCATCGTCCGCAGCATCTGCGTACGGGCAATGGCTTCCGGTAAATCCTCCACACGGACTGCACGGGGTGCATCCCAAAATTGTGGTGCTAGGCAGCATCCGTTTTTCCCCATTTCCGCCCACCCAGCTTAACGTTGGTTGGTCGAGCGAGCTGGGGTCGG
>JAJYVN010000192.1 GCA_021791995.1 Bacillota bacterium | reverse complement strand
CGTGGCTGGTATCGTCATGGTGGATTTACCCGGAACGTCCCTCCGCCTCCTTCGCCGCCGTTTCTACCAAAACCACATCAATCTCGCCTTCGGTAGCCATTCGTAGCAGGCGGCGGAGTCCACGACGCGTTTCGTTCAAACCCGCCGCTCGTTCGGCCACCACGACAGTGACCTCGTATCGACGCCCTCCCGCAGCCTTCACGAGGCGGTCCTTCGGTCGCTGGAGGTTTCCATCTTCCGCTTGTTTCGCCGGAAACCCGAGCGTAGACTGCGCAACGCTCTGTATCGTGCGTCGCCAAACGCAACAAAGCACCCACGTCCCGGGACGAGAATCGCCGTTGCCCACTCTCCAAGCGAGTGATCGGAACCAGTCTACCGTTTGCTTGCCAACGATCGATCGTCCGAACAGACACGCCGAGTCGTTTGGCCACCTGTCTCGTCGAGAGCATGCGTTCTATATTGTTATTGTCTTGCCAAAAGTGCGGGATGTGAGGCTTCTACGTTACCTCGGTGGTGCCCCGTGCGACTGTTCGACCGGAAACCTGCTCGGCGTGAAGGAGGCGGATGGCTTGTGGCGTAGACTGCCATAAGCCCATGGGGAGGGATCTCTGGCGATGCAAAGGCCGCCGACGATTGTGATTACGCGCGGTGCGCGCTCTGTCGATCGATATCGGGCCGCGTTGGAGGCTGCCGGCGCTGTGGTATGCGAGTGGCAGGCGGGCGGACCAGAAGCACTGGCTGCCATTGGGGACCCGGCCGCTTCCCTGCGGTCGGTGGATGGGCTTCTTCTTCCGGGTGGAGGCGACGTGGACCCACGTCTGTACGGGGAGGATCCTCGGCCCGAGTTGGGAGAGGTAGACGCCGAGCGCGACGAATTGGAGTTGGGGCTGGCCGCTTTCGCACTCACGCGCAGGGTTCCTATTCTTGGGGTTTGTCGGGGCATTCAGGTACTGGCTGTGGCCGCTGGGGGCAGCTTGTGGCAGGACATTGCGACGCAGATCCCTTCCGCAGGGGTGCATCGGCGGGATCTCCCCGATGGCAGGAGCGATCGAGGTGCCTTGTTGCATGACGTTCGAATAGCGGGGGGAACCCGCTTGGCTCGTCTTCACAACACCCCGACACTCGCGGTAAACTCCGTTCACCACCAAGCGGTGCGGGATAGCGGGCAGCTACGCGTGTGCGCGGAGGCCCCAGACGGGGTGGTCGAAGGGCTAGAAAGCGGGACGGGCGGATTTGTGATCGGCGTGCAGTGGCATCCCGAGGAGCTGTGGGAGCAAGACTCCCGCTACCTGACCCCGTTTATCGCCCTGGTGGAAGCGGCTCGGCTGCGTATGCGGGAGGGAGACTAATCAGATGGTCTGGATGCTTGTCACTTCCGGGGTGACCGCGGCTCTGATCGCTGTGGGCATCGACGGCTTTGTTCGGTTGAATCGGCAAGAGGCAGCACGGCTGAATAAGAAGTCGGGAGAGTCCCCCACGCAATGAATGCCCCCGTGCGCAGGGCTTCGACTCGTTCGCAGCAATGGGTAACATGATGGGCCGAACACGCTGGATTTCGGGGTGGGCTAGGCCACTCTTGCCCGTTTCACGATTCGTGAGATGGGAGGGTTGGCGGGAACCGTTCATTGCTTTCCATCCTGGAGCCGCCCGCTTCGGATTTCTGCGTTCCGTGGTCGATGCGCTGGTCCCTGGTCGGTCACCGCCCGCCCAAATGCCCCGGCATCGCTCATATGCCAGAAGGCCAACCTTGCGGTGTGACGAATAGCGATGCGGCTGAGAAGGATGCACCCGGGGGGTTGCGGCGATGCTGCGTGTCGGGATCATCGGCGCGGGTGGAATCATGTGTTCGCACGCTCAACGCATGGAGCAGACCGGCGAGGCGACGGTTGTGTCCATTGCAGAACCGAGTTCCGCAAGCGTTGCTCGCTTCCGTGAGAGCACCAAACTGGATCCTGTGGTCTATCATGATTTCCGGGAGATGTTGTCCCGAGAGCCTTTGGACTGCGTACTGGTCGGCAGTCCACACACTATGCATTTGGAGCACATTACCGTAGCGCTCCAGGCCGGGCTGCATGTGCTGACAGAAAAGCCCATGGTGTGCAGTGTGGCCGATGCTCGGACGGTGCTGGATGTTGCGCGTAAGAGCCGGGGCATTTTTATGATTTCCTACCAACGCCATCTTGATCCGCGGTTCCTGTGGATCAAGCAGCAGATTGAATCCGGAAGTCTTGGGAGACTGACCTACATCTCGTCGGTTCTTCTGCAAGAGTGGCTGTATGTCGCGGCCGGTACGTGGCGACATGATCCCGCGCTATCCGGTGGGGGAGAACTCAACGACTCTGGAACCCACTTTCTTGATGTACTGCGCTGGGTGGGCGGTCCTGTCCAGCAGGTCCATGCGTACGCAGACAACCGTGGAACAAGGGTGGATATCAACACCACGGTCAACATGCGTTTTGCGAGTGGGGCCTTGGCCTCGCTCGATGTTGTAGGGGATGCGCACGGTTTTTGGGAAGATTGGACGTTTTCCTGTGAGCGGGGGACGATCCTGTATCGGAACGGCGACCTGCGCCTTCTTCGCCTCGGGGAGGGGGCGTACCCGGTGGAGCAGAGTCAGCTTCCCCCTTCGACGGGTGACCCGGACCGCGCTTTTGTCGACGCGGTGTTGGGGAGGTGTGAGGTGCCCATTCCGGGGCGGATTGGCCTTGAGGTCATTGCCCTCACGGAGAGCATCTGGACGTCCGTGCGGGAGGATCGTCCCGTGGACGTCCCGAATGTCTGAAAATCACCGGGTGGGGAGGAAGACTATGGCTTTGCGTGTGGCACTCGTCGGCGCTGGCGGAATTGGCAACTACCATGTGTCCCAGTTGAACAAGCTTCGGGATCACGAAATCCGCATCGTTGGGGTTGCGGATGTGGCGGAAGACCGCGCTACCCAGATGGGACAACGGCTGGGCTGCGGTTCTTATACGGATCATGTTGCGATGTACGAGAAGGAGCGACCCGATGCTGTCTTCATTGGGATCCCTCCGTTCGCCCATACCGACCAAGAGATAGCGGCGGCGCAGAGAGGAATCGCCATTTTTGTGCAGAAGCCGCCTGCGGTCAATCTGGCCAAGGCTTTGGAGATTCAGGCTGCGATTGAAGGCGCCGGGGTGATTGCTGCCGTTGGTCACCAGGATCGCTACCTGGATGTCGTGGCAGAGGCGCGATCCGCGCTGGATGGGGCGGCCGTTCCGCTGGCAATGGGGTATTGGATGGGCTCTGTCGCGCGCGTTCCGTGGTGGAGGGTGCGTTCGGAGTCAGGCGGACAGGCGGTCGAGCAGACCATTCACATCTTCGATTTGGCGCGTTACCTCTTTGGGGACGTGGAAACGGTCCAGGCGAGTGCCAATGCAGGATGGATCACAGATCTACCTGGATACGATGTGGATGATTCATCGGTGATGACGATGCGCTTTCGTAACGGGATGATCTGCTCCATCTTCTCCGCCTGCTATTTCGATGGTGCCCCGGGCAAGGCTGGCCTTGACGCCTTTGGGCGGTCGCTGCGGGTGGAGTATGTATTGCGGCGCAGCGTCCGAATCATGACCAACGCAGGGACCCGAGAGATGAATCACAGAAACGATGAGGATCTAGAGTGTGTGCGCACGTTTGTGGATGCGGTGACGAGTGGTGACCCGAGCGCCATCCGATCACCATATGCCGATGCGGTGCGATCGTTGGCTCTACCACTGGCCGGCCAGCGATCGATCGAAAATGGCGGCTGTGCTGTGCCGGTCGGAGCTTGAACGTTCGGAGGGATGCCAGCCTTGGCCGCACATGACTCCGTGGGGGTCGCAGTGGTTGGCTGTGGCAGTACGGCCGAGCGGAGGCACCTGCCAGCATGGAAGCGTTTAGAGCAGCAAGGGGTCCGCCTTGTTGCTGCCGTATCGCGCGATATCCATCGCGCTGCGGCCGTGGCCGAGCGGTACGGCATTGAGGACGCATTGGACGACTGGCGAGCAGTCGCGGTCCGGGATGACGTGAATGTGGTGGACGTCTGCCTGCCGCACGCGCTGCATACCGAGGTCAGTGTTTCCATGCTCCGCGCTGGCAAGCATGTATTGTGCGAAAAGCCGTTCAGCACAAACCTCGCTGGGGCGCTGCAAATGGCCGAGGCTGCGCAGGCAAGTGGTGCCTTGTTAATGCCGTTTCACAATATGCGACTCGGGGGACTCGCGCAGAGGGCCATTGCGGAGGTGCGTTCCGGGGCGGTCGGCACACCCATTCTCATTCGAGGGGTCATGGCACACGGAGGACCGGATCGAACCTCGGATCGTCGTCGCTGGTTCCTTGCCCGCAGCGCGGGTGGGGGTGTCGTTCTGGACCTTGGACCGCACCTCTTTGATCTTTTGGAGGCGATGGGCCAACGCCCGAGCCGCTTGCGTGCCGTGCTACGCACACCAACCGACAGCGAGGTTGAAGGCGATGGCCTCATTGAAGTGGAACTCCATGGAGGAGCGCTGGCAGAGCTGAGCCTGTCCTGGTCCATGGCGGGGGCCCGGGTGTCGGAGTTGGTGGTCCAGGGGACAGAGGGGACACTGCGACTCACTTTGTTGCGGGATCCACCGGATGGGCGCGGCGGACCGACGCAGGCACTTGTCGTCGCCACCAAGGGCTCAGCAGAGGCTTCGGTGGGGTATCTGGATCCGCTTCCGGACGATGAGCCTTGCTCCGCCCTTATCCGCACGTTGCATGGTGCTCCACCTGTGCTGACAGCCGCCGACGGCGTACAATCCATTCGGTGGGTTGAATCCATCTATCGCTCGCATCAGGGGGGCGGCGCGTGGGTAAACTGCTAAGCTTTGGACCGGAGGGAGTGAGCTGAGATCGCTGTCGAGTACTCCTTTGATGTCGTCAGCCGCGTGGACATGGCTGAGGTCCACAATGCGGTACAGCAGAGCGTAAAGGAGTTGCAAACCCGGTTCGACTTCAAGGGCAGTAAGGCGTCTGTGCAGCTGGACCAAAAGGCATGGACGATCACACTGATGGCAGAGGACGAGCATCGTTTGCGGAACGTCCTAGATTTGGTTCAGCAGCGCCTTGCAAAGCGTGGGGTGCCCGTCCGCGCACTCCAGGTCGACAAACCGAGTGCGGCTGCGGATTCCATGCTGCGGCAGGTGCTCCATCTGCAAAACGGAATTCCGGCCGATAAGGCCAAGCAGATTCAGCGAGCATTGCGGGATCGGCAGCTCAAGATCACCGCACAGGTCCAGGGGGATCAACTGCGTGTATTCGGACCAAAGAAGGATGATCTGCAAGCGGCCATTACCTTCTTGAAGACCGAGGATTTCGGCCTTGACCTGCAGTTCGAGAACTATCGCTGATCATGCGGAAGGACCGGGGAGCGAACAAGTGCCGTCGCGTAGCGACGGCACTTTTGCATGCTGGTACCGGTACCGGGATTCGAACCCGGGTTACCGCCGTGAGAGGGCGGCGTCCTAGGCCTCTAGACGATACCGGCGCACATGTGGCTGGGGGAGGAGGATTCGAACCTCCGTAACGAGATCCAGAGTCTCGTGTCCTGCCGCTGGACGATCCCCCACCGAGCTTAGGCATTGTACCATACGGAATGGTTCACGCACATCATCGGGATGCACTTTACCTAGATCGAGGGACCGAACCGTCGATCATGGCTTCCATCCGCCGGCTGTGATCCAGTCAGCGGCCCGTCGCAGGCGAGCCGTTGTCTCGTCGCGTCCGAGCAAGGCCATGATGTGAAATAAGCTGGGGCCGACTGTGCGGCCGGTAAGTGCCAAGCGTGTCGGATGAATCACTTGGGCA
>JAJYVN010000191.1 GCA_021791995.1 Bacillota bacterium | reverse complement strand
CCAGTCGGTTGACGCACGACACTTGCGTGGCCTAAAATAAGCTGTGCTGCGTGCTCTGCGGTCGATTCCTGGTTAGCTCAACGGTAGAGCGCCCGGCTGTTAACCGGGGGGTTGCAGGTTCGAATCCTGCACCAGGAGCCAAGTCATGTCCGCCCTCTGCCGCATGCGGTGGAGGGCGTTTCTATGGATGCGTATACTAACGGCGGTTTCCACCTTGGTGCTGACGGCCTGTTGCCGGGTGGCGGACGGGTATGCGCCGCAGCGTCTCGTCTCGAATTAGGCAGCAAGCCGCTGTTAGGGCAGCGCTTGCCCGGTTGGCTGCGGCGTCGGGATGGAAGGAGGCGACTTTTGAGCTCTGGGCTCGCTCACCACAGTGATCTCATCGCGCGTGGCTGTCGCGGGGTTCCGGTTCGGTATGGAGGGAGGGGGGTAGTTTGCGGGTCGAGGTGGTTGGGGTGCCGTGGGACCTGGGCGCCGCGCGGCGTGGGACTGATATGGGGCCCACAGCCATGCGTTATGCTGGACTGTATGAGGCGCTTGGTGCGCTCGGCCTCCAAGTGGTGGACGGCGGCTGCATAGAGGTGCCGGTATCGGAAGGTCACGTGCAGTCCCAGCCACGTTTGCGATATCTGCCGGAGATCGTCACGGTGTGCCGTGATGTGGCGGGGGTTGTCGGCGGCATCCTGAGCCGGCATGCGATGCCCTTGATTCTGGGTGGGGACCACAGTGTGACAATTGGCATGCTGGCGGGAAGACGTACGGCAGGACTGAGTGGCGGGGTGATCTGGCTGGACACCCACGGGGACCTCAATACCGAGGAGACCAGCCCAAGTGGGAATATCCATGGTATGGCGCTGGCGGTGGCGACTGGTCGGGGAGTGGCGGATCTTGTGCGCATTGGGCGCGGGTCGACGGTAACCGAGCGGCAGACCGTGATCGTCGGTGTCCGGAGTGTGGATCGACTTGAACGAGCGGTGCTGCACCAATCTGAAGTGACGGTCTTCACCATGAAGGATATCGACCAACGTGGCATCGGCGCGGTGGTTACCCAGGCGATCGCCGTGGCCACAGACGGCGGTGCGCAGCGGTTCCATCTGAGTGTCGATTTGGATGTGTTGGATCCACTCTACGCGCCGGGTGTGGGCACGCGCGTCCGTGGAGGATTGACCTACCGTGAAGCCCATCTGGAGATGGAACTGGCCTCCGATAGTGGTTTAGTCGGCAGCATGGACGTGGTGGAACTGAATCCCACTCTTGACGAACGGAACTGCACGGCGACACTAGCGGTCGAACTCATCGCCTCGGCATTGGGCGAGGGCATCTACTGATGTACGGAACATCGCCACTGCCTACTGCGGCGCATGACTGCGCTTGGGCAGGAACCGGCTGCTCATCAAGCGAATTCTTTTATTTGGGCGTCGATGTCAGATGTGGTGAGGTATGAAGACCTCTGATCGGCCGCACGCCGCCCGGCGATCGCTGTCTGGTTGCCTCATCACCCTTGAAGGCGGCGAGGGCGGCGGGAAGACGACGCAGGCTCAGCTGCTGTATAAGTGGCTGCAGGATGCGCAGGTGCCCGTGACCGCGCTCCGAGAGCCCGGAGCCACCCGACTCGGTGAGAAGTTGCGCGAGCTTTTGCTAGATTTTCAAATGGACGAACTCCGGCCAGACACTGAGGTTCTCCTCTTTGCGGCCGCTCGAGCCCAGGCGTTCACTGACGTTGTCGCTCCGGCATTGGCACGTGGCGATGTCGTGGTGTGTGATCGCTTTGTCGATAGCAGTATTGCTTATCAGGGCTTTGGACTTGGCGTGGACAGATGCTTCATCGGCGCGGTCAACGACAGGATCACCGATGGGGTGAAACCAGATTTGACTATTTTGTTGGACGCGCCAGCATCCTTCGCGCGGGCACGCAGTTGCAGGGCGTCCGTCTCCGCCGACCGCATCGAACGCCGCTCCGACGCCTACCATGAAGCGGTGCGGCAGGGGTATCGCGCCCTTGCGGCGGAAGAGCCTGAGCGATTCAAGGTGCTCGACGCGACCCGTGGGTTGGAGGAAGTTCGTGACGAGATCCGCGTCGCGGTCGCAGCGACACTTACCCGCAGAGGATACCTGCGCAGGCCTGGTCCAGGGTCGGTCGGGAGGTAAGACCGTGAAACTCGTGATCGTCGTTGTCCAGGATAAGGACGCGGTACACCTCCTGGAGGGCCTGCTGGCCAGAGGTCTGCGCGCGACCAAGCTGGCAAGCACCGGGGGTTTCCTGCGTGAGGGCAACACTACATTGATGATCGGGGCGGACGATGAGCGAGTTGAGGATTTGATAAGCGTGGTGCGGAGCACCTGCCGCGCCCGAGAGCAGTTGGTTACGCCGTTGGCGCCGCTAAGCGGCGCCACGGAGTCCTACGTGCCCTATCCGGTGGAGGTGCAAGTCGGCGGAGCGACGCTTTTCGTTCTGTCCGTGGATCGCTTCGAGAAGGTGTGACGGGTGCGGGAGACGGACAGCGTGCGCCTTCCAAAGGGACAAGAATGGGCGATAGAGACGGCCCTGTATTGTCTGCGCCGCGGCAGAGTGGCACAGGCACAACTCATTGTGGGACCGCTTGAAGCGGACGCCATGGTTTTTGCGGAAGTAATGGCGATGGCCCAGTTTTGCGACCGACTCGACGCCGGAGCCTGTTTACCTTGCGGTGACTGTTACGGGTGCCTGGGGGTCATCAAGCGGACCCATCCAGATCTCCATTGGACAGCGGCGGAAGGAACCCTCGGTATTGACGAAGTGCGCGCGATCGCGGCCGCTTCCCAGGTGCGTCCCGCCGTAGGCGCTGCGAACGTCTTTGTTATTGAGGCCTGCGAACGGCTTACCGGGCCTGCGGCTGCCGCATTGCTCAAGACATTGGAGGATCCTCCCGGGGCGGCACTCTTCATTCTGACTGCTTCCGCGCCGGCACAGATGGAACCGACGCTGTGTTCCCGTTGCCTGCCACTTCGCTTACGGCCGATGTCGGCGGCGGATCTGGTGCCCTGGTTATTGCAACAACAGAGTGCCCTCGCAGCCGACGAGGCGGAGGCGATTGTACACATGGCCGGTGGCTGGCCCGGACGGGCGCTTGCCATCGCGCAACGCTGGCCCTCTTCGCGCGATGCCCCGCCTTGGCTGGCACAACTGGTGGCCGGTCTACTTGCCGGGACTTCGGCAGAAGCTGCCGTGGCAGCCGCAGAACTTGCGTCGGCCAGCGCCTCGCCGGAGACTGCCCTGGCAGTGCTGCGCGACACGCTGGTATATCGAGAGGATCTATCCTCTAGGATCGGCAGTGTGTCGGGCTTGGATGTCGGGGACATCGAAACGCTGTCGGCCGCCTACTCTCAACATGGTTTGGGGCTTTGCCTGGAGGCCTGCATGCAGGCGCTACAGGCCGCGGATGCCAATGTCAATGCCTCTCTCAATTGGTACGTCCTGTTTATTCGATTGCAACGACTTCGGCGCTCGTGCTACGCTCCTACACAAGGTGGCTTGCGTGTGCGAGAAGAGCGATAGAGGTTGGCCCGATGTTTGGAAGGAAATGAAATGTCATGCCGACAGTGGTGGCGGTGCGTTTTCGTGAAGCAGGCAAGCTCTATCATTTTGAATCAGGAACTTTAGGGCTCCACAGATTGGATAAAGTGGTCGTGGAAACGGCTAACGGTCCTGGCCTGGGGCGGGTGATCACCGAGCCCGCCGATCGACCGATTGATGAATTGCCCAATCCCGTTCGTCGTGTTCTACGCAAGGCAAGCCCTGGCGACTTGGAGCGGGAGAAGCACACCAAGCAACGGAGTGCCAAGGCGCTCGATGCCTGTCAGCAGCGGGTACGCGCCCTTGGTTTATCGATGCGCCCCGTTGGGGCCGAGAGTGTGCTCGACGGGAGTCGGATCACGATTACTTTCACAGCCGACCAACGCGTCGATTTCAGGCAATTGGTCCGTGATTTGGCTGCGGAATTTCATTGCCGGATCGAGATGCGTCAGATAGGGGCACGTGATGAAGCCAAGGCCATCGACGGTATCGGCCCATGCGGGCAGCGCCTCTGCTGCTCACGGTGGCTCACAGAGTTCCAGCCTATCTCCATTAAGATGGCTAAACTTCAAAACTTGGCCTTGAATCCGGGCAAGTTGGCAGGCGCTTGCGGTCGACTCAAGTGCTGCCTGCGCTATGAGATTGAAAATTACGAAGGCGCTCACGATGAACTCCCCCCACTTGGCGTCAAGGTGTTCACAGCGACGGGAGAGGGGCGCGTCGTGAATTTGAACGTGTTGGAGCGGAAGGTGCAGGTTCTCTTCGATGATCCGACGCCCGTCTGGCTGCCGGCTGATGAGGTATTTCGCCACAACGGGTGTCAGGATGGCATGTGTGAACGCTGCACGACCCCGCAGTCCCGAGATGCGGGTGGGGTCTGAGGGTGGCGAGAGGCCGGCTGGTGCTCTGCTCCACGCCGATTGGCAACCTGCGCGACATCACGCTGCGCGCGCTCGACGAATTGCGTGCGGCTGATATTATATTATCGGAGGATACGCGACGAACTGCTGTGTTGCTGAATCATCACGGCATCCGGAGCACTTTGCTCAGTTACCATGAACATAACGAAGCCGAGCGTCTGCGGGATGTGCGGCGCCTGCTGGTACAGGGAAGCCATCTTGTCGCTGTGAGCGACGCCGGGACCCCATCAGTGGCGGATCCAGGCTATCGGCTTCTGCACGCGGCGCTGGAAGCCGGGGCTGAGGTTACTGCTCTGCCCGGACCCAGCGCCTTTCTTCCGGCACTAGTACTCTCGGGGCTTCCTATGCATGCATTTGCCTTTTATGGCTTTTTACCTCGTACGTTCGCGCAACGCGACGCTATGGTGCGCGAGGCGCTTTCCCGCCCTATGACCGGTGTTTGGTATGAATCGCCCAGGCGGTTGCCGGGGAGTCTCAGCCGGATGTGCGCCCTCGGTTACGGTCATAGGCACGCCGTCGTGGCTCGGGAACTCACGAAGTTGCACGAAGAAGTTATCCGGGGCACGGTAGCAGAGCTGGCTGCCAGGGTTTCCGTCGACGCGCCACGGGGAGAGATCGTCCTGTGCATCGGTCCGGAGACGGGGATTGGGCATCCTCCCGAGAGCGGAATGCTGATCGCCGTGGATGAGGTGATGCATCTATGCGCAGAGGGCACGGCCCTTTCGCGGGCGGTAGCGGAGGTGGCCGCTACCCTCGGGATGCCGAAGCGAGCGCTCTATGTGGCTGCGCTTGCTCGACGCCGGTCGGAATGACGCTGACGCGGCCAAAATGAAAAGTATTTGGACATGAGATGCGACCTGTGGATGAGACGGTTGGATCAAGGATCAACGCATCATACCGAAGACCATTTCGAAGGGTCACAGTCAGTTGTGGACAGATGGTGTGTAGTGCAGTCCGGGTGGGATGGCCCCAAACATTCCTCAACTCCGGCAGAGCGCTGCCCGCCGTTCATGAGATGGTGAGACTCAGAAGACCGAAATCAGCGGCGCATGATTTCTGGTCATGGTAACTATTCGGTGTGGTGCGTTGGATTACCGGTTGGCGGGAGGGGGCTGGGGGAGGCTCGGGCGGGACTGAACACGGCTGGATGCGGTTGGTAGCATGAATGCATGGGCACATCGGCACGGGAGAAGGAGGTCATGGTAGAGTAAGGGACTGGCTTGGGAGTGTAGACAGCCGTTGATCCGTTACCGTCGGGTGCGCCCCACAATTGTGAGGAAGACAAAGGAAAGAGAGTTACCGTTTCCTGGAAACCAGGAATTTGGCTGGTGAAGAGAAAACTCCCCTAGCTGGCCCGGACCAGCCC
>JAJYVN010000190.1 GCA_021791995.1 Bacillota bacterium | reverse complement strand
AAACAGCCGTCTGATACAACTGCACCTGTGGCGCGTCCGGATTAACCGGATCCTCGCGAACAACGAAGGGGGTACAAGCTCCAGAAGGCGGAAGAAACGTGAAGGAGAACACCGACTGGACACCGGCCGGAATGCCGAGCGGGGCAAGGGCCGTGCCAAGGGGACCCACGGGCAGCGTGCCGACCGCCGGTAGTTGCACCACATGGTCCGCGAGCGGACCACTTTCCATCTTGAGATCCGCCCGCAGCGAACAGCCACGTGCCGTGACCCACAGATCACTGGTCCGACTCGGGCCTGCCGGAAAGACAATGTGGACCTGGTAGGTAACGCCAAAGTTCGCTAAATCCCGATCGCTGACACCGGTGTTCAGGTCCGGCGCCAGCATCCCTGGGTCATCCGTTTGGTTCCCGGCAATGTCGGCAACCGCCCTCGCTCCGGTAAAGGTCACCGTCAACTGCCGCTGGTCGTGCGGGTAGAGCGCGCTCTTGCCACCGCCCCCCGCATAGGTCATCGGAAGATTGTGTGCGGTCAGCGAACCAAGGTCTGTCGTGCCGAGGCTCTCAACCTCGAGCGTTCCCGTCGTCTCCAGATCGTAGATCGAGGTCGCCAGTGCGTTCGCGGGGGAAGGCACGGTGCTGGCATCCTGCAAGACATGGATCGCCCCCGGGGCGATGCGGAAGGATTCCGCCTTTGTTCCCTGCAGAAAGGCCTTCTGAACAGACGCAGCCAATGGAAGATAATCCTCGCCCGGGGCCGCCGCGGCATGATTGGTCACGGTGACCTTCACGGACCGCGTACCCTGGTTCTCCAGTACCCAGGCAAAGGAGAGAGGGGTCGGATCGACCGACACTAGGTAGGAGAACAGCCGAATGGAACCGTTCACTTGGGTGCGCGCCAGAAGCCCCGGTCCGGGGATGGCCTCATGGTCCACGAAGAGCAGTGGTGGTCCGCTATCGATGTAAGTGGCGGGCGCCCACCCCGTTGGGCTGTCGGTGGCCGGACCCGGCGGTGGGTTCAGCGGATAGACCGCCCCCACAATCTTGGTCGCTTGCGCGGCGTCCAGGAACGCAGGCGCGGCTGGCCCCGTAGCAGAGGCGGCACCACACCCTGCGAGCCCAAACACGAGGCCGGCGGTGAGGGCCGAAGCCACCCACCGCCGAGACTGACGGTTTCCCACAGCCTACCCCCGATCGAACCTACTGCAACCGGAGCCGGAACCCAACGAGCATCGTGGCGCCCGCCAACGCGAGCATCAACCCCGCAAGGGCGACTAGCGGGCTCTCACCGGTCTTCGGTAGCGTGGTGCTCTTGCTCGTCGACGTCGTCGAACTAGACGCGGTTGATGTCGTGCTCGACGATGCCTTGGTGGTCGACGTCGTGGAACTCGTAGCCGATGGTGCCGCACTACTCGTGCTCGTGCTGGCGGTCGTGCTGCTCGACGCCGTGCTGGCGGAGGTGAGGCTCGCCGGCAGGGTTACCGCCTCCAGCGGGATGGTGACGCTGGAGCCAGCCACACAGGTGACCTCATTGAAGTAGACATTCGCAGGTCCTGCATTAATCCGGGCCTGAATTTCCACTGGTCCGCTGGGATTGACCGCCGTGGCCGATTCAGTGAACACCTGCGGGGTGTCCGTCAGCTTCAGCGCGGTGCCACGATTGAGGTTCTTCCCATCATACAGCATCGCGTAGATCGTGCCAGAACCCATGGCCTCAAACCCACAGGCGTACTCGGTTCCTGCTGTCACCGCTGTCGGTGGAAACTTGTATACCACCCAATCGTACGCGGCCTGGGGCGTCGACCAATGCAGCCACCACTGACCACCGACCTGCACTGCGGAAAGGCTATCAACAGACCGTCCCGTTCCCCAGTCCGCCGTGCTTCCCCCTACACCACTCGGATTGGCGACAAGGTTCGTCGCCGTCGCTGAGGATGCGGCAGCCACTGGAAGCACCCAGACCACCGTCATAACGGCCGCTGCGGCGATGCTAACCAAGAGACGAGCACGCTGGTGCATGGAACTCCCCCCTATCCATATCCACCATATTTCGAGCAGAATGCAACCGACTGGTGAATTGCCAAAATCATTCGTCAGCTTAGCAAAAACCCCTGCCTCCTGCGAATTGCAAAACGACCAAATTTGTGGGCAGGTGTCCACGGGGAGCGAGGGGAAGCTCTCCACGGCAATACGTGTTCGGGGAGGGATTGGCGGCTCTGCGCCTGTCGCGTGGAGTCGCGGATGCAGGTGAATCTCCTTCAGGCGGTCATTCTCAGCGCGATCCAGGGCGTCACCGAGTTGTTCCCTCTATCCAGCCTGGGCTTTCAGGTCATCGTCCCCACCATCCTCCACTGGTCCATCAACCAGTCGAGTCCCGAGTTCCTCCCGTTCGTTGTGAGCCTGCACCTGGGCACTGCGCTGGGCCTGATCGTCTACTTCTGGCGCGACTGGGTCCGTCTGATTCGCGCCCTCTGGTACAGCCTCGGTCAGCGCTTGGAGCACGTCCAATCGGAACCAGAGCAGAAGACCATTTGGCTTTTGATCGCCGCGACCATTCCCGCCGGCATCGTGGGACTGCTCTTCCGCCATCCCCTCGGTCATCTGTTTGCGGCCCCGCGTCTTGCCGCAGCTCTCCTTTTGGTCAACGCGGCCATCATGGTCTTTGGCGAACGGCTGATCCGCTACCGCAAGGAAGACATCTCCTCCATGCGCTTTGGTCAAGCGGGTGGCATTGGCGTCGCGCAAATCCTAGCGCTCATCCCTGGCATCTCCCGTTCCGGCGTAACGATGGTGGCTGGGCTCTGGACCGGTCTGAGCTATGAAACCGCCGCGCGTTTCTCCTTTCTGATGGCGACGCCGATCATCGGTGCGGCGGCCTTGCTCGAACTGCACAAGCTACATGGCGGAGCGCACGGACTTGCGGTACAGTCCGTGGTGGGACTCGTCGTAGCCGGGGTGGTCGCTTATCTAAGCGTTCGCTACCTGATGCGCTACTTCGAGACCCGGCGTCTTCTGCCGCTCGCCTGGGTGTCTGCGGTGGCTGGGGCGGTTTTCACGGTACTGCTTGCCCTTCACGGGTAGGGGGAATCACGGATTCGAGCGAGAATATCCGAAGAGTGTTGGTTGGGGGAAGGATGGGGAGAGCATGCCCCTTTTTCCGCGGCATCCGCAGGGAGACAAGCCTCCGCGACAGGACCCAGCCGAGGTTGCCCGGCAGCGAAGGGAGGAGATCATTCGCCAGGAGCGTGACCAGGAACTTCTCGAGGCTGGCATGTTGCCCTCCGGGGCACAGCGCCGGTTGGCCGAAATTGGCCAGGGGGGCCCTGATAAACTAGCCTTCACCTCGGACCTCGCGGCCGATGAGGCGGGCCTGTTGCGTAGGCATGGTTTTGCCCCACTGGCCCTGGTGACCGGTAGCGCCATGTATCGCATCAGTTACGCCTACGCATCGGCGTTTCACGATACCGAGGTGGCGGAGCTGTCAGGCGCATACATGGAGGCGACGCGCCTCGCCGTTGAACGCTTGCGTATGGAGGCAAAGACCCTTGGAGCGCACGGCGTCGTTGGTGTTCGCTACGATCTGGTCCGCCACGAATGGGCCGACGGTACCGTTGAGGTACAGGTTATCGGAACAGCGGTGTCTGGCCCGACCAAGCCGACCGGTGGCCCGTGGCTTTCGGACCTCTCGGGGCAGGAGTGGTGGGCCCTTTACCGTGCCGGTTATGAACCGGTGACCTTGGCATATGGCCACTGCACGTGGTTTGTCCTGACCACGCAGGGCGACATCTGGAATGAAGGCAATCCGCAGAACATCGAACTGCGGCACTTCAGCCAAGCAATGGGCCAGTGCCGGACCCGTGCGGCCAACCGTATGCGTCAAATGGCCAGGGATACGGGCAGCATCGGTGTCGTCGGCGTGCACGTGGCGCGGCGCCTAGACGAGGTCCACCTCGCCGGCGCGGAACAATATGGCGTCAGTGAAGAAACCGAGCATCACAATCTCACCCTGAGCCTCATCGGTACGGCCATCCGGATCCGAAGCGACGCCCCTGACAAGGTGCGGGGCACCACGATGGTCTTATCGTTGCGCGATGGTCGACTTCAGCCCATCGAGAGTGAAAGCGAAGCGGCGTTTGAGTAAAGGAGCGGGAGCATGGCGCAGGAACCACAGGATGCAGAGGCTAAAAAGGAAGCGCAGGAGTTTGCGACGCTTCCCGAACATGCGCGCGAGCGCCTAGTCGAGATGCGTGGATCGGGGGAGGAACGGCGGTTCTTCACCTCGGACCTCTCCACCAGCGAGTTTCTTCTCATCAAAGAGGCGGGATTCGACCCCGTAGGCCTCGTTGTTGGCAGTTCGATCTACCACATCGGATTTCAGCAGGCGGCCTGGACCAACAACCAGGAGATGACCGTGCTAACCCAAGCCATGTATCGTGCGCGTGAGCTCGCCATGACTCGCATGGAAGAGGAAGCGGAGGCGCTCGGCGCCGATGGCATCGTCGGCGTCCGCCTGGAGGTGAGCCACAAGGAGTGGGGCCGCCATGTCGCCGAGTTCGTGGCGATCGGAACCGCCATCGTCCACCGTGGTCAACCACAGCACTTCCGCAACAAGCACGGACGCCCGTTCACCTCGGACTTGAGCGGTCAGGACTTCTATGTCCTTTTGCGCTCGGGGTATCGGCCGCTCGGCATGGTCATGGGCAACTGCGTCTACCACGTCGCGCTCCAGGGCCTGGGCGGGTTCATGCAGACGTTCAACCGCAACGCGGAAATGGTCCAGTATACGCAGGCGCTCTACGATAGTCGGGAGCTGGCGATGGATCGGATGCAGAAGGAAGCGGAGACGCTCAGCGCCAAGGGCATCGTGGGAGCGGACGTCCACGAATCCAACCACAGCTGGGGTGCGCACGTCATCGAGTTCTTCGCGGTGGGCACAGCGGTGGAAGAGACCAGTTCCGACCACGTCATCGATCCGCCCACTCTGGTACTGCCCCTGATCGATTGAAGACCTGTGCTTCATGCATTCGCGAGCCTGAGCGCCCGTCGCGCCGTTGCCCGGTGGGCGCTCAGGCTCCGTGCATCGCCGACCGTGGCCCCAGGCGTGACGCCATCATCCACCGGCATGGTAAGATGATCGTACGAGGAGGCAGAGACCATGCGATACAGGACGTTTCGTGGGACCGACCTCACGGTTTCGGAGGTCGGCTTTGGCGTGTGGTCCGTCGCCACCACTTGGTGGGGTGTGCAGGATCTCGCGCTGGCCAAAAACCTGTTGGCAGAGGCGTACGATCTCGGTGTAACCTTCTTCGACACCGCACCGGTGTATGGGGAGGGGCGCGGAGAGACGCTGGTCGCAGAGACCTTCCGCCAGCGTCGCCCTCGCATCATCATCGCCACCAAGTTTGGATACGACACTGGGGCATATCCTGGGGTGCGGCGCGGACACACGGAGTTGCCCCAGAATTGGTCTCCGGACTTCATCCGCCAGAGCTGTGAAGAGAGCCTGCAGCGGCTCGGCACCGACTACATTGACCTCTTCCAGCTGCATAACCCGCGTCTGGATGCGATCGAAGACGATCGAATCTGGACGGAGCTCGACCGCCTGCACCGAGAAGGCAAGATCCGGCATACCGGCGTTGCCTTGGGGCCCGACGTTGGCTGGCGCGACGAGGGATTGGCCGCGATCAAGGGCGGACAGGCCGAGATGCTCCAGATCATCTACAATGCGATGGAACGGGACCCGGCCGACGAATTGCTTGACGTCTGCGCCGATCACGTATCTTGCGCCGCCCGGGTGCCACACGCTTCCGGCCTTTTGGATGGGAGCTACGACCCGGAACGACACTTCGACCGCTCGGA
>JAJYVN010000189.1 GCA_021791995.1 Bacillota bacterium | reverse complement strand
CTAGCACTTCGGATATGGTGGTTCCACGTTCGGGGGGGGGGGTGACCATCGTGGGAGATCGCGACTTTGCGCGGCTGACAAGCCTGGCTTCCTGCGCTGGCTGAGCGGCGAAGAAGGCGCCAGGGGACCTGGTGCATATGTTGCAGGGATTTTCGGCGCTCTTTCCACCGGAGCTGACGCGCGATCTGCTCGTGGGTCTGGACGAGCCGGATGATGCTGCGGTGTACCGACTGGACGAAAAGCGGGCTCTGATCTTCACCGCAGACTACTTCCCGCCGGTGGTGGATGATCCAGGTGCCTATGGTGCCATTGCTGCGACCAATGCCCTGAACGACGTGTTCGCGATGGGTGGCCATCCTGTGCTGGCTCTCAATTTGGCGTGTTTCCCAGATGATATGCCGACCGATGTCGCTCGAGCCATCCTCTGGGGCGGTGCCACAAAGGCGCGGGAGGCGGGAGCGGTTGTGGCGGGAGGGCACACCACTCGAGGCGAGGAACCGACCTATGGCCTGGCTGTGATCGGATTTGTCGACCCGGCGCGCTTGATTCGCAAGGGAGGGGCGCGGCCCGGAGACCGGATCCTATTGAGTAAGCCACTCGGAAGCGGAGTGGTGACAACGGCTGGCAAGAATCAGGCAGCCTCCCCAGAGGTTTTGGAGGCGGCCATTGCCTCGATGACAAGGCTGAATGGGGCGTTTGCCAAGGCCGCAGTGGAGGTTGGTGTTCAGAGCGGAACGGACGTGACTGGGTTTGGCCTGGTGGGGCACGCGCTCGAGATTGCGACCGCGTCTCGTGTGGCACTGCGCCTGTATCCATCGCGCGTCCCCCTTCTGCCCGGCGCGGAGGCATGCGGCCAGGACGGGCATTTTCCCGGAGGCGCGGCCACGCACGGGGCGCATTTTGCGGCCCACGTTCGGGAGACGGGTGGTCTGGATTCGGTTCGTCGGCGGTTGATGTTCTCGCCCGAGACGGCCGGGGGCCTCTTGGTCGCTGTACCGGCAGAGCGCGTAACGGCTTTTGTTGCGGCGAGTCAAGCGGAGGGACACGATGTCTGGGAGATCGGTCTGGTCGTGCCCGGTACAGGGGTGGAGTTGGATGCTTTCTCCGGAAACCAATCCCCGTCTGTCGGTTGAGGGTGCCATGAGGACCGTGCTGTCCCTGACCGACCTCGCTATGCCCGGCGGCGCACGTCTCCTGTGCGGCGGGTGACACCGATGCCATCAAGGTGCTCCGCCAATGGCACAGCGTATTTGCGCGTGATGCCGAGGAGGTCTCGCAGTTCGGCCACCGTCATTGTTTGGTGCGCGTCCAAATAGGCGCGCACCTGGCGGATGGCCTCTTGGAGCGGACCGCTGGCGCAGTATAGGGTCGCGTCGATCCGCACGAGGCGGCCGCTTTGGACCAGATACGCCAATAACTCCTCCCGGTCGGGCGCAGAGCCGACGAAGCCCGCGTCGGTGGCCACTTGTTCCATGGAAGGCGGTTGGAGGCCGGCGGATTGTACGCGGTGGACGATGCGCTCCGCCACATCGACCATATCCCCGGATAGCTGAGGGCGATACCCGGCCAAAGCCACCCATTCCCCGTCCGTCTGGATGTCCCCGTGATCGGCAAGGTGGGAGAGGACCACGGAGGCCATGCGGGGATCGAGTACCGCCATCGCCTTTCCCCGCAGTTCACCCCGTGGCATACCGGTCCGCAAGGGGTGGGCTGCGTGGTGCGCGGCCAAGGTTTGGAGCACGGCCCAGCGCAGTCGGGCCCAGTCCGGTTCCGCCATGTAGAGGGCGGATGCCGTTGGGCCCAGAGCCACGAGCCGGCCCTGTGCCACCAGGTGATCGACATCGGTTTGTGTCTCCGCCTCGGGCCGTCCCACGCGCTGCGCAGCCGTGCCGATAGGGAGCGGCGGCTGCGCACGGAAGACCGCCATGATCCGCTCCTGCGGGTCCCCCTGCTCGATCAGCGTGAGAACCTCGAGGTCCGCTGTGCGGTGGCGGCGGAATCGACGTGCCACCTCCAGAACGAGCCCGCCACCCAGCGTTCGAACGGGGCTGTAGGAGCGGAGGATGAATCGATCGCCTGGGCTTGCGGCGATGGGACGTTCCAGGCGCAGGACGGCATATCCGGATGCCCCGGGATCCAATGCGTCTTCCGCAAGAAGGGTCGCGCGACACAGGACCTCGGCGGTACCCAGGTGGAGGTGCAGGCGCTGCCCGTTCGTCATGGGGTGGGCGCTATCGGAGAGCGTATGAAGGCGAACGGCTAACTGGTCCGTCGTAACTAAGCTCCCCGGGGTGGCGAGGACATCGCCGCGTTGTACATCGGAGCGGGCGATGCCTGACAGGTTGGCCGCCACGCGCTGACCCGCGAAGGCCGCTCCGACGGGACGGCCGTGCACCTGGAGCCCTCGGATCCGGGCCGTGCGCCGCGTAGGCACCAGTTCCAGGCGTTCTTCGACGGTCACGGAACCGGAGGTCATGGTACCGGTGACAACGGTGCCGAAGCCGGCGACAGAGAACACGCGATCAATGGGGATTCTGGCTGGTCCGTGGGCCGGACGGCGTTGGATCTTCCCGAGCCCCGATGCAAGGGCTCCGAGCAAGGCGGGCAGTCCCTGACCGGTGCGCGCCGATACCGGGAGGATGGGAGCGGAGGCGAAGGGTGTCTCGTCCAACAGTGCGTGCACTTCCTCGGTGACGAGCGAAAGCCAGTCCTCCTGCACCAGGTCTGCTTTGCTCAGCGCGACCACTGCCTCCGTGACTCCCAGGAGTTGCATGATCGCAACGTGCTCGCGGGTTTGGGGCATGACCCCCGCGTCGGAAGCCACCAAGAGGAGCGCCAAGTCGATACCGCTTGCTCCCGCGACCATGTTGCGAACGAAGCGCTCGTGTCCAGGGACGTCGACCACAGCCGCGTGTTGCCCGGAGGGCAGGATGAGCGCGGCGAAGCCGAGGTCAATGCTGATACCCCGCCGCTTCTCTTCCGCCAGTCGATCGGTGTCGACGCCGGTCAACGCCCGTACCAGGGCGGTTTTCCCGTGATCCACGTGCCCTGCCGTACCGATGACGCCTGCGGGGGCACCGACCGCAGCGTCCGGGATCTGTGACATCGCATTGGCTCCTTTGTCTCACCCATGGTCCGATGCCTGTTCCATGGCGGTGGCCAAGAGTTCAGGCAAGGCAAGTTCATCCCCCGGGAGCAGCGTGCGGGGATCGAGCAGCAGTGCATCGTTACCGATCCGTGCCACGACCGGGATCGCTCCACGGCGCAGGCGCGCAGCCAGGGTGTCCACCCCGCACGTCATGGGGCGCACCGCTACCACTGCGGTGGGGAGCGGGTATTCGGGCAACGAACCACCGCCTGCAACCGAGTCCCCGGCGATCACCGACGTGGCGCAGTGGGGGCCAAGCCGATGGGCAATCCTCTGTCGCAACTCTTCCGCACAAGCGGCCAGTTCACGCTCTGAACGCAGGAGCATGCGGAGGGTCGGGATGGCTTCCAGGTTTCCGCTGCGATACAGATCCAGGGTGGCCTCCAGTGCCGCCAACGTCATCTTGTCGACGCGCAGTGCTCGTTGCAAGGGATGGTGGGCGCAGGCGTCGATATACGCGGCCCGGCCGCAAAGGATGCCAGCCTGGGGCCCACCCAAAAGCTTATCGCCGCTGAAGGTGACCACATCGGCTCCGGCCTCCAAGGCGCTCCGCACATTGTGATGCGGGGCCTGCTCCGTTCCCGGCAAGCCGGGCACCAGTGCGCCGGATCCCATGTCAAAGGCGACCGGGATCCCGTGGGCGTGACCGAGTGCAGTAAGCTCTGCGATCTCGGGTGCCGTGGTGAAGCCGAGTATCCGGAAGTTGCTCTGATGTACCTTGAGCAATAACGCAGTTTCCGGACCCAGCGCGGCAGCATAGTCGCGCGCATAGGTCCGGTTGGTGGTCCCCACTTCACGGAGGTGAGCGCCGCTCTGGGCGAGCACCTCTGGGATCCGAAAGCTGCCACCAATCTCGACCAGTTCGCCGCGGGATATCACCACCTCGCGACCGACGGCCACTGCGGCCAGGACCAACAACACCGCTGCGGCATTGTTGTTGACCACCAGTGCTGCTTCAGCCCCGGTGATGGCCCGCAGGTGGGCTGCGACGAGGTCGGAGCGGTGCCCGCGCTGACCATTGTCTAGATCCAGCTCCAGGTTCGTGTAGTGTGTTGCGGTATGTTGGACGGCGCTCACCGCCGCTTGGGCCAAAGGTGCCCGACCGAGGCCAGTATGGAGGACCACGCCGGTGGCGTTGATGACCCGGCGCAAGTGGGGCTCCGTTGTTTGACGCAGGTGGTTCACCACCCGCGCACAGATGATGTCCAGGTCGGGAACAGGCCCCGCCGCCTCTTCCCGGATTTGGTCGAGAACGGTGGTGCACGCCATGCGCACCCGTACTCGGCCCAGCGACTGGAGCCAGGGTGCAAGGCACGGGGATGCAAGGAGCCGATGCACTGCGGGTAGGTGGTGGAGTCTCCCAGACACCGAAGGTGGACGGATGGTCGATTGATCCGGTTCCGGACGGGGTGTCTCCCCCGCATGCGTCATCGCCGCCGCCCCCTTCGCTCCGGGACCCAAGGGCAGCGTAGCTGTTTCGGTGGTGCGGGGGCAACTCCTGTGAACAAGCACACCGTGTCTCCCCCAGCGGCAATGCACGTACCGGAGGTTGTTGCTTCCATCGGACACCCCGCTCGGCGGGTCGATGCGGCAGTATGCGAAGGGAACCCGCTGCGTTAGAATCGCATTGCCCTGGTCTCGCTCGGGCTGTGGTACAGCGCGTTGGGAGCAGATGGAGGACTGGTGTCTCCCCCGGTCTTCAAAACCGGTGAGGGGTGTTTGGAACGCCCTTGGTGGGTTCGATTCCCACATGCTCCCGCCATCTGCACTCTTTGCGGATGGGGAACCGTGGCTACGGCACGAAGGCGGGCGATGGTCCGGTCGAGTAATCCAGCACATGCTCGCCTCATCCGCTCCTGACAACGACCCAGGTCCACCCTCCCTGTACCCCAGACGGAACCGATCAAGAGCCGACGACGACCGACGCCCCAATGCCACCGGCGGGCGAACCGCAGGGGGGCGTCCGATTCTTCCACCCCGGTGGACAGGGCCGATTCCCGCGATGGTGCCGGGGCACTCTATAGTACGAGCGCACGGCGTTGGGTTGGACACCGGCCATCGAACCCGTGGTACCGTATCGATTTGTTCCATAACGAACCAACTGCGTGTAGGACGCACACCCGATGCCTCGCTCGCGTACGCCTGGGTCGGTCTGGAAGCCGCTGGCGTAACCGGAGATCTTGACGAACTCGCCGAGGCGTTGAGGGACGCGCGCCGTCGGAAACCGGCAGGTTCGGAGTTGGACCCCCATGTGCCAGAGATTTTGGAGCAACGGAAGGCACGCGGGTTCGCCCTCGGCATCGTCTCCAACTGGAATGCCGATGTCGCCAAAGGGGCTGCGGACTATGGGATTGCTCCCTATTTCACCTGCATGATCGACGCGTTGTCTACGGGAGTGACCAAGCCTGATCCTGCCATCTATACTCACGGCATGCGATCGCCTCAGCGTGCCTCCGGAAGACTGCCTACATGTTGGCGACAGTCCGACGACGTGGGGGTTGCGCGCGCCGCGTCCGCTACCCCGGTTCCGTACGATCCGATGGACGACCTAGTGCTTAGTCCCAGAAGTTCGTTCCCCACTCGGTAGCGAAAAACCACTGGACATTTCGCACCCCAGGCCTCATGCTGAGTTGCACAAGTGGCGATGGGGCGGCTGCAAAAAGGCGATGCGGAAATCGGAACGGTTGGAGACCACCGATGAGCAACGGCAAAAGTTGCTGACGTGGGCCAACGGACAACGGGTGGAACATCGTTTGCACGTGCGAGCGTCCATCATCTGGCAGTTGGTGGAGGGCGCGACGGTTG
>JAJYVN010000188.1 GCA_021791995.1 Bacillota bacterium | reverse complement strand
ACTCACGCGCAAAGGGGTCGACTCCTTCTCCGCAAGGGGAGAAGGAACCAAGGGCAACCGGCGCAAGCCGGATTGGGGCGGCACGAACAACGATTGTCTGGGTGTGGCAAGCAAAGCAGGAATAAATTGATACAACCCCCACGCTGGTGGGTTCAGCGCAACGACGCACTACAGTGTTCATCGGCGAGCGGGGGCTGCACCAGACGTCGGTATCTGTCTGCTACTAAGCCCAGTGGCAAGGGCGTGTCTTAACTCAGGCGGGCATGGCGCGCGACGCACGGTTGCCACCGCTGAGCCGCGTGAGCAAGGGAGGGAGAGTCCCCGCGTTTGCGCCCTGACCCGGCAACGCCCGCCCGCCAATGCCGAAGCCCAGTGCGTGGCGGGGGGGTGTTTGTTGTCTTTTCGTGGAATCATGCTTTTTCAAGTGAGCGGGCACGCCGCGGACCTTCCGCGCGAGGATTGTGGGCAGGCGTGGGGAACACTGCAGGCAGGAGGCATCGGCCGGTGCGTATTGGGGTGCCCAGGGAGCGGATGGTTGAGGAATATCGGGTGGGCGTGACCCCTGCGGCGGCGCATGTGTTGGTTTCTGATGGCCACGAAGTGTTCGTGGAACGTGCCGCCGGTCAGGGGGCGGGCTTCAGTGACCAGGAGTATCTGGATGCGGGATGCCGGGTCGTTGGAGCGGGCGACGCGTGGGATGCCGAACTGGTGGTCAAGGTGAAACAACCCGAGGCGGAGGAGTATCGGTACTTTCGTGAAGGAATGGCGCTCTTCTCATACCTGCATCTGGCGCCGGCCCCTGCGCTGACTGCGGCGATCCTGGAATCGGGCATGACGGCGATCGGGCTTGAGACCGTGCAGCGGGCCGACGGCCGGCTGCCGCTTTTGGCTCCCATGAGCCAGATCGCTGGGCGGATGGCTGTAATGGTGGGCGCTCACTTCCTGCAACGGCCGCATGGGTCAGCTGGCATTCTCCCGGGAGGGATCTCGGGTGTCCCATCGGCCCAGGTGGTGGTGGTGGGCGGTGGGACCGTGGGGCTCGGTGCGGCGCGGGTGGCGGTGGGCCTGGGGGCACGGGTGGTCGTCATGGATACCGATCCGGAACGGTTGCACGTTCTGGATGATCTCTTCGACGGTCGGGTGGGCACCCTGATTGCCCAACCCTTGGTCGTCGCAGCGGCAGTGCGCGATGCGGACCTCGTCATTGGGGCCGTGCTGGTCCCTGGGGCCCGTGCGCCGCACGTGGTCTCCGCTGCGATGGTGCGTTCGATGCGCAGCGGTTCGGTCATCGTTGACGTGGCGGTGGACCAGGGAGGCTGTGTGGAAACCTGCGACCATGTGAGCACGCATCGTGCCCCGGTCTACGAGCGGTACGGTGTTTTGCATTATGCGGTGGCGAATATTCCGGGCAGCGTGCCGCGCACCGCCACGCAGGCCCTGGCCAATGCCACGCTGCCCTACTTGCGCCGTCTCGCGGCCGTTGGCTGGCGGCAGGCGGCGCGGGAGGATCCTGCCTTGGCCCGAGGGGTCAATGTCGCGGACGGTCTCTGTGCCTGTGCGCCGGTAGCGGAAGCGCAGGGGCGGAAGTGGACGGCGGTTTCGGAACTATTGGGGGGCGCGGACCTGTCATGAGTGCCCGTGGGGAGTCCCGATTACCGCCCCACCTGCAACAGCTGTCCCGCGACTTCGAGGCGCACCTAGTGGCGGTCAGTGGGCTGGCGCGCAATACCTCGCTGGCGTATCGCAGCGACGTCGCCGACTACTTGGCCTTCCGTGGCCAGCCAGCCACCGCCGACGCTACGATGGAAGTGAGCGCTGTTCGTTCGTATCTCTCGAATGGTCGTCGCTCGGGGTGGTCGCTCGCCACCACAGCCCGGCGCCTCGCGGCCTTGCGGGCGTGGTATGCGTATCTGGAGACGATCGAACCGGGACAGCCGGATGGTACGGCGCACCTGCGGTCGCCGCAATTGCCCCAGCGCCTGCCACGTGTTCTTGAACCCGAAGAGGTTGGGCGTCTTTTGGCGGCTCCACAGGGGGACGGCCCGTTGCGGTTACGCGATCGGGCGATGCTTGAGGTGCTCTACGCGGCCGGTCTTCGCGTTTCTGAACTGACTGGGTTACGGCCGAGGGATGTTGATCTAGAGGCGCGGCTTATTCGCTGCTTCGGTAAGGGCGGCAAAGAGCGACTCGTACCCTTGGGACATCCAGCGCGGGAAGCACTCGCCGCCTATGTACGTCGTGGACGCCCGCTGTTGCGCTCCCGCGGTGTGGAACAGCAGGGGGTTTTGTTTCTAAATCGCCGCGGACGAGGTTTGACACGGCAGGGTTGTTGGAAGATCATCAAGGCATACGCGAGGGCAGCAGGCATTGAGCGCAATGTGACGCCGCATATGTTGCGGCACAGTTTTGCGACGCACCTGCTCATCGGTGGAGCAGACCTGCGCGTGGTGCAGGAGCTTTTGGGACATGCCGACATCGAGACGACGCAGGTCTATACGCACGTCGGCATCGCCCACCTCCGCGGCGTATACCGGGCAGCGCATCCTCGAGCGGTGCAGCGGTGTTGAGCAAACGAATGGGAGGCTGAGATGGACCTTTACCTGAATCCGTACATCGTGCACATCGGATCGTTCGGCATTCGTTGGTATGGGTTCTTCATGGCCGTGTCCATGGCCATCGGCATCTACTACTTCGTCCGCCGCGGGCTGCGGGCAGGCGTTGATGAGGACACGCTGTATAACCTGGCCCTGATGGTGATTCTCGGTGGGGTCATTGGCGCGCGTCTGGTGTATGTGCTGACGAACTGGCACTACTTTGTCGTCAATCCAGGGCAAATCCCCCAGATCTATAACGGTGGTCTTGCCATTGATGGTGGCTTCATCGGCGGACTCGCCTTTGGCCTCTACTATGCGGCCCGCAAGCAACTCCCGTTTTGGGCCTTGTGCGACGGTCTGGTCCCAGGGGCGGCGATCGGGATCTTTCTCGTGCGGATCGGCAACATCTTCAACGGTGAGATCCTGGGACATCCAGCTGGTATCCTCGGTGGCATTCGCCAACCGGCGCAGGTCTACGAGATGATCATGGCCCTCGGGCTGTGGTTCATGTATTGGCGGCGCGAAAAGAAGGGTCTGCCCGATGGTGTCGCCCTCTGGACGTTCATGTTTTGGTACGGGGTCTTCCGCTTTGGCAGTGAGTTCTTCCGTGACAACCCGCAATACATTATTCACTATACCAATCACTATCTGGGCATCGGGGTAGTCACGCTCATGCAGTGGTTCACTCCACTGGTGTTGGGCGTGTCGCTGGCCGCGTGGCGTTGGCGCTGGTCGGTCGGAGCACACGTGTTTCCGAACGGACTGCACAAGCCATCCCCGGAACCAGATCCCGAATTTGCCAGCGCGCTTTCGGCGGACAAAGTCTGATTCGGTCGCTCGGGTGCTAGTTTTGGCAGTTCCAGCACCCCGTTCGGTGCATTTTCCAGCCCGCTGGCCGCCTCGCCTCGGTATAATGGGCTCCGAAGGGAGGAGGGAGGCAATGCGTGCGTACGGTTTTCGTCTTCCGGTTGTGCTCACGACCGCACTTGCGGTCCTTGCCCTTCTCTTCTCGTTGCAGATCGCCTATGCCCATGACGTGGTCCTGCACCCGCTTACGCGGGCACTGATGGAGGAGCAGGGGGTGCAGTCGGTCACGGTGAATCGTACGGCAGAGGGAATTGCGATCGATGTGAAGGAAGGGCTAGTGCCTAACCTTCAGACGGCGTATGACACGCTTTACACGACGGCGGAGAATGTGCTGGGGAGCCGGGCGTTTACCCTCAATATCGAGGGGGATCCGACTCCCGCTTTGGAACAGGAGTTCCAGGACGACTTCAATGAAATTGTCCTGACGGGGATCGCAACGGGGCAGTATCAGACGATGCAGAGTTCCTTCAACGCGGAGGCGAAACGGCTGAATCTCCAGGACGCGCAGGTGACGGAGGGCGACACATTTCCCCTGGTGTTCGTGGAACTGGTGTCGGGCAAGAGTTACCTCTACGAGGTCATTTCACGCCAGGTGACGCAGAGTAGCAAGTCGGGGACAGCGAGCACAGGGTGATTCGTGGAAAGGAGTGACGGTCGTGAAAGATGTGGTCGCCGGAACAGTCCTGGGCATTGCCATCTTCACCCTCGTCCACTACCCAAGCCTTCTGCCCATCGCGCTCATGTTAGTTCTCGGCTTTGTCGTTCTGCGGGCGATGACAGGGATGTCTGGGATGCGGCCCGGGTTTGGGGGTCTGCCCAGTTCTCGGAACAACACGCTGGCCCCGCCGCCGACCACCACGTTTGACGATGTGGGGGGGCAGGCTGCCGCCAAGCGGGAACTGATGGAGGCACTGGAGTTTCTGAGCCAGCCGGAGCGGGTGCGGAAGTTGGGGATTCGTCCGTTGAAGGGGATCCTCCTGACGGGACCACCAGGAACGGGTAAGACCCTGTTGGCGAAGGCTGCCGCCAATTACACCGGTTCCGTCTTCATCTCGTGCTCCGGTTCGGAGTTCATTGAGGTTTACGCTGGGGTTGGGGCACAGCGAGTGCGTGAGGTCTTCCGCCGTGCACGCGAGGAGGGCAGGCAGGCCAGCGCACCGGCTGTACTGTTCATCGATGAGTTGGAAGTGCTGGGAGGCAAGCGCGGCCGCCATCAGAGTCATCTAGAGTATGATCAGACGCTCAACCAATTGCTCGTTGAGATGGATGGTATCAGTACCAACAACGGTGTGACGCGTGTGCTCGTCATCGGAGCCACCAACCGTGTGGACCTCTTGGATGACGCGATCCTGCGGCCGGGCCGCTTTGACCGCATCGTGCGGGTGGATCTCCCTGATCGGGATGGTAGACGGCAGATCCTTGAACTGCACACGCGTGGGAAGCCACTAGCAGCGGACGTCGACCTGGACCGGATCGCGCGAGACACCTTTGGATTTTCCGGCGCCCACCTCGAGAGCCTGACCAATGAGGCGGCCATCCTTGCCATGCGCCAAGGGCTGGATGAGGTGGGGGAGCGGTGCTTTCGGGAAGCAGTAGATAAGGTTCTGTTGGGAGAGAAACTGGAGCGCCATCCCTCTGTGGAGGAGCGACGCCGGATTGCGATTCACGAGGCCGGGCACGCGATTGTGGGTGAGTTGGCGGAGCCTGGGTCGGTGGCCCGTGTTACGGTGACCTCTCGAGGGCAGGCCCTGGGGTATGTTCGGCAAGCCAGCGAGGATGATCTGTACCTGTATACGAAGGCAAAGCTTGAGTCGGACACCGAGCGGCTGTTGGCCGGATCGCTTGCCGAAGAGGCGATATGTGGCAACCGCAGTACGGGAGCGTCGTCCGATTTCGAGCAGGTGATGCGGATTACCCGAACCATGATCGGGTCGGGGATGTCGGATTTGGGTGTGGTGGACCTTGATGCCCTGCCTGAGGGGCGCTTGAGTCGAGAGCAGTCTCGGATCATCGCGCGGCTGGAGCAGCGTGTGCGCGCGCTTCTGGAGGAAAACCTGGCGACACTTCGGTCCTTGGCGGACATCCTTTTGGAGGAAGAAACCATCGAGGGGGAGCGCCTGCGTGCGCTCCTGCGGCCGACTGCGGAGAAGGTGGAGGCAGAACCGGTGTCGCCGCGAGCCCAGAGTCAGTCTGAACCGGAACCGGATGAGCAGCGTGCACCGGCGGCGCGCAAGGCTGCCCGTGCCTCTTCCCGTGGTATGTTGCTTCCGGTGCCGGTTGATCCGGTGCAGGTCAATGGGGAGGCGGCTCTCGGCACGGAACCGGATTGAAAACGCGTCACAAGCCCATGACGGTGGCCGTAGGGTTTCAACGATTGACACATTAGATCTACGTCTAACGACAGATGTGGTATACTAAGTGTATGAAGGTAAGTACATGGGCGAAGGAACAGGGCATCCGCTACCAAGCCGCGTGGCGAATGTACCGCGACGGCAAGCTGCCTGTGCCAGTAGAGCAACTACCGACCGGCACGATCATCGTCAAGCCT
>JAJYVN010000187.1 GCA_021791995.1 Bacillota bacterium | reverse complement strand
CGGTATACGTGGCCATTCCGCGAATTTCCCCAGCCTATAAATAAGGCGTCTCTCTCAGCCCGGGAAGGGAATAGGATCCGTCAGCACGAATAACGCCCCCATGCCATCGTGGGACGTGTTGCAGGCGCCAGCGTCCACATGTATTTGCTCGATCATGAACCGCCGCATGTCCATGTGTATTACCAGGGCCAACGGGCCAAACTGGAGATTGCCGTCGGCGGTGTCACGGCGGGATCCTTACCGCCCAGGATCGCCAAAGATGTTCAGGATTGGATTGCGCAACACCAACCGGCGTTGCTGGTCGAATGGCAACGGATGCGAAGCGGCCACCCGCCGCGGCTCATACCCTGAATGAAGGAGGAGCGTCGGTGAGTTTACTGGAAGAGCTGCACGTCGTGCGTCACGTCTTGCCCCTGCCGCGCACCATGCTCGTCCTGGAGTTTGAGGACCACAGCGTGCGCGTGGCCAATCTCGCGCCCGTCGCAGCGGAAGGGGGCGCCTTGGGGCGTCTAGCCGACCCGGACTACTTCGAGACCGTCCGGGTGGACGAGGAAGCGGGTACCGTGGTATGGCCGGATGAGGTGGATATCGACCCGGACGTCCTCTATCACCTCAGTCAGCCCGTGGCCGCCGAGACCTTGCAGCGCCTGATTCTGCAGGCGCTCTCCGCGTAATTGGGCGGCCGCCCACCCCAACTCACTGTTTTTGGCGGCAGTCACCTTCTGCGCGACGTCGCGCGGGGCAGGTGGACCGTGGACGGTAAACCGAGGACCGTCTGCCGTGGACCGTATACGCTACCCGGATGTCTAACGAACGGGCAACGCTCGTACTACGAACGGTGTGCGGTCGTAATGCGTTCGTAAGGCGCACGCAGGGCCAGGACCTCGGTCGGGAGCGCGTGCTTGATTGGCCGTTGCTACCAGGGCGTGTGGTGGAACTGTACGCGCGGAAACAGGAGCACGACGGCGGTCACCCGTACAGAGGGCGTCATGATAAGAGGGTAGTCTTCTCCGTTGCGACGGGGGCGTGGTCAGCGGGGGGCTGGCTACCTGAAGCGGTCGCGGCGAACAGGGGATCGGCCCAGGTTCCCATCAGCCGCACGAGGGCGACGGCCCATTGCTCCATGAGGCTCTTGGCCGCAAAGGCGAGCGGGACAGCGAGCGCGAGCCACGTCACGGTATGGTTGCGAGGAGGCAGCCAGGGCAGCACAGCAAAGCTCAGGATCGCAAACAACAGGGCGCGCCGGCTATTCTTGACCACGTTCCCTTGTGTTTCTTTCGCCGTGGCGTTGTTCGACCGAATGTGGTCGGCCATCATTTGACGAACGGCGGGATGGTCGAGATACCGCTCGTCCAGATTCCCGGACCGGAATACACTCCGGCGCATGACGCGGGTGTTCCAAAATCCCTCCCACGCTTCTTCGGGCCGCACCATGTTCAGCAACGGAGCCCCCACGCTCGCGATGGTCACGGACCCGGCGAGACCCGCTAGCGCGTAGGCGTGCGACACAGGCGGCAGGATCCGATGCCACCAGAGGATGGCCGCCCCTACCACGATGACTAACCAAGGCCAGTTCAGGATCGTAGAGACGCCACGGGGCCACCAGCGAGCCCTCAACACCCGCGCGACGAGAAAGGCCGCACGGTCTTCCGAAGATGAGACCGTCGGAGGTTGTCCCGTTTCCGGACTCGGTGTCGGCGGGGGCGCTCCTGTTATTCGATTGTGCCGCATGGATTTCTCCCCAAACCGACGTTCCCTACGTCAGCAAACCCCGAGCGAACGCCCCAGCCAACTGATCATCGCGGCGCGGGTGGGCCGCCAGCGTGCCCAGGACGAACGCCAGCAACAGAAGGACGATGAACACGCCCAAGGGGAGCATGACCTGTCCCGAAATCGATCGCACCTCCTTCCTCTGGTGGGTTGCGGGATTATAGGCACAGGATCTGACTGCTTGTCTACATAACTCGCGGGGCAAATAGAGAGGACCGCTGACCGTCCACCGTATACGGTCTACGGTCACCCTTCGAGAGGCCGCGTGTCTAATGGTGCATTCGATACACACCTGATAAGAGACCCACCTCGCTCCCGAACGATGCGCCACAGGCCGTTTCCGGGGCGCTGTGGACATGCGGCCCTCGGTTCTCTCATATCTTAGGGGCTTTTGCACCTTCCTCACCGTGGGCCGGGCTCCCGCTGCGTGGATGGGAGAGCTTACCGGGGTCACTTCGGCGGCTTCGGGGAGGCTCGGACGCCGCCTTCCGCAGGTTGCAGGTGGGGTGCGCGACGCGCAAATTCCCGGGACTGTGTGCGCCACCCCGACTCAACGGAATGACGTGGTCCAAATGAAACTGCGCCGGGTCCACCGGTCGGCCACAGATATGGCAACGTCCGCCGTTCCGGTCATAGATCGCCCCGTGATCAATGGGGGTGCCCTTGGCGGCGTGTTCGCGTTGGGTGCGCCGATGTCGGTGATCGCGTTGTCGTTCCCGGCTGATCAACCGATTCAGGGCCGCGGCTGTGTTGCATAACGCCCCCGCTTCACGTCCGTAGAGCTCGTCCAAGGCGCCGCTCTTCGTATGGGTCCACCGCGAGGCACAATACGCCACCACCTCGCTCGACTCATGCCAGATAATCCCGCCGACCTTCTCGATGAGCGGTGTATCAGCGGCGGACAGCCGGATCGGCCCCGCATCGCGGTAGAGATGCGCCAGATCCACCCAGCGCCGCCAGGGGCGGTCGTGATACGCCGGCGGCACGAGCACCCGCGCTTGCACCTGTCCGCACAGAGGACAGTCAGCCGGAGGAACGATCCGGGGAGGCGGCTTGCTCACGTACGAACCTCCTCCTGGGCAAAGGTGCTTTCCTTCTTGCAGAGCCCCCTCAATCCAAGAAGCGTTCCCACAAGCGCGGGACGCTCCGGCGCTCGACTACACCAGCGTGGCCTTGTACTTGAGTCAGTACGACTTCCCAGAGCGGGTGCAACTCAATCCGAGTGGTATACGCGCTTCCGAACATATCGGAGTAGGCGATCGTAAACGGCCACGGGTCGTCGCTTAAGAGGGGAATGCCATCTCGGGGGTTCTGGAACACCAGGATGCAGTCCACGGCCCCCTCACGGGGGACGATGGCGGGATGACGATGAGGCTGACCGTCCACCTCAAACAGCTGACCCGCGGGTTTCAAGGCTGTAAATGGCCGGTCTCCCACCAGTGCGGGACCCAGACCGAGATTCCGCACCCGGCAGTGCCACCCTCGGTACGAGGGGCCGCCTCCAACGGCAACGGCGTCCAGCTCGAAGGTCAGGAACGGACGGATCAGCATCCGGCGTTGGTGTTGGACTTCTTGAACGCCCCGCCACGCGGCCCCGGCGGCGAGGCCGGCCACCGCGAGTCCAGCACCGTTGAACAGCAGGGCCAGATCCGTAACGGTCACCTCGCGGGCACCTCCCGCTTGGGGATACCCCGAACGCTCAGGGAAGTCCTCCCTGGAGGCCCTTACAAGCCGAGCGCCGCGGCGGCATTGTCGCGGAAGAGCGAGCCCTCTCTGATGTATCTCCTGACCATCGTCACGCTCTTGTGCCCGGTCTGCGCCATGATGGCGCGCTCACTGAGGCCCGCCTCGGCCGCGCTCGTTGCCAAGCCCGCGCGGAGCGAGTGCCCGCCATAACGCGCGGCGTCGAACCCGGCGGCCGTGGCCGTGCGCTGCACGATGAGGGCGACGGCCTTGTCCGAGAGCGCCGTGGCCTGCACCTGGCCGTGACGGTTGACCGCCCGAAACGGCGGCCCCTCGGTGGGCGCGGCGGCAGCGATCTACGCCTGCACGGCGCGGACGGACGCTGTTCTGGCGCCTGCCTGTCTTCCCAGCGGGCGCCATCACTCATGGGCATCGATCCAAGCCAGGTGGGCGTACTGGCACTTCGCGCGCCCGAGGTTCAGGTACAGGCCCGATCGTTGCGCGACGTCCTTGGCCATGCCTCAGAGGCCCGAAGGATACGCGCGAAAGCCGCTCAGATAATCCCCAAAGGACATCCGCAGGATCGCCTGCGCATCTGCGTGATAAGTGGGGTCGATGTGCGTACCGTAAGCGATGGGAGGCGGCGCGCCCGTGGCTAAGTCCACGCCCCGCACGATCGGACCTCTTGCACCGAGGATTGGCGCATCGGGTAACGGTCGGTACATCGCCACGTCCCAGATCGCACCAGCCACATCCAGCCAGGAGTGGTCCCATACACCCCTCCCAACGGGACGCCTCGCCGATGACGGGAGCCACGCGCTCGATCCCGATTTCGCGTACCAGGACGTAGAGGACGGCTGTGGTCGCGTGGCATGCCCCCGTCCACCCCAATCGTTCCTGCAACGCCGCGAGGTTGAAGAGTGGGCCAAGCAGGAGCGCTTCCTGGGGATGCGCCGCCGTCAGCGCCTCAGCTCGCCGATGCCAGCCGTTTCTATCCAACGTCACTGCATCCGGTAAGCGATCATTCATGGGACGCGCCGCCTTCTGGTACGGGGTGATCAGCGCCTGGAGCGCTAAGTGACGACCGCTGGGTCTGTGCCCGATCCAGTTGGTCCCTACGGTTTTGGAGTAGTCCTACGAACATCCGCAACAACAGAATCCATTGTTTCTTCTCAGGAACACGGTCCAAAAAATGCGCAGATACACGGGCCCCCCTATGCCAGTCGAACACGATGGGGGCACCACTGGGGTCCGTGTTTTGCCTGCCGGTGACGTGCTTGCCGTCACTTGTGAGGTAGATCTGTATCGTGTAGCCGTTGAAAGAACCGTAGAGATCTAACGGATCGCGTAGCTGATAGTCGAAGCCGAGCACGTGACCTGAATCGGCACTCGTCGTCCCTGACGCGATAGCCCAAACTATCTTGTCGGGCGGCGGGTTGATACCCGCCTCCGCGAGAAGGGTGCTGTTTACACTGAAGACGACCCACGGAGACGGGGGCGCCCCTCCCAAGATAGCCGTTCCCGGGTCAAGGCTGGGTTCAGAAGATGGCGCTTCCCTCGCCTGCGCTCGGGTGGACGTAAGCGGGTCGTCACCTGTACCAGACCGCTGACCACGGCGCGCATTGGACCGTGATCCCCACCCCGCCCGTCACCCCCAACACGGTACCGCTCGTAGGGGGACGGCGGCCAGCCCCGTGGCTTGGTATACCTCCGGGCCGAATCTCTGGCGTTCCGTGGACGGTGGCAAAACGTGGAGCACAGTCGCCGCCCCTTGGCTCCCCTTGGACACGAGGGTTTCCCCTCCGTTCAGGGAGTGCTGGTGTCCGCAAGCAGGGCAGCGATGCCGAGACACCTGTCTCACGTGCTCGTGAGTTTCCGGCCTCCCTTGGGCCGGGACGGCCACCCTGCGGCGGTCTGGGTGGCGCGCTCCGCGCTGTCGTCTGCCCCTCCGTACCGGACCTCTTCATACAGGTGGACCCCGGTGAGCGCCGTCTCGCCAAATACCCGTCGCGCCCACTCGCGCACGGTCTCCCCCGGCCGGGCCGCATGCGGGCGCCCGGCGGCATGCCGCAGCTGCTGGTACATGACACGCCGGGTATGGCGGAGGGCGGACGGTGCGTCCGGGGACACCGTCACGGGCCGACGGTCCAGGAGGACGCGTCCGGGGCTCACCCCGAGCTCGTCCTCGGGCTCCCAATGCCGCAGCATCCGACGCCGAAGCCAGACCCCGGCCGCCACGAGCGCCGCGCCGCCCAATAAGGTGAAGAGCCACGGCGGGAATGACGAGAGTCCGACCCCATCCGACTGGGCCAGATTGCGAGGACGGATGTGAGAGCGCCGCCGTGCACCGGGTGATCCGAAAGCCGACGCCCCAAATGGCCCGGGGCCACAATAGCGCAACCGACACTCCCCCGACTTATAAGTGGGCGTCGTCGGGCCATTTCGTGGGAGCTGGCCCGACGAGAGGGGAGCCACGGTGTACACCACCAGCGCAGCGCCCGCCGCCATCAGGATGACCGCCATCGCCAGCCCCCACCACGGCCGTCGGGGGACGTGGA
>JAJYVN010000186.1 GCA_021791995.1 Bacillota bacterium | reverse complement strand
CTCGCCCCGGCCCACATCTCGACCGCCAACCACCTCTCCCAACCGTCACCGAATCCTCCCCCTGAACGCTGACCCGATCTCTCATCGGCTGGTACACGACGGTTACTGGCTGCGACACATTTGTGGGATGCACTCGACCCTGCGTAGCAACTACACCAGTTGAATCAGCGGTTTAGCGCCGATCGTCTACCGCAAGCGCTCCCGCCACAGTAGCCCAGTTCACACCGTCGTCCACCTCAGCGAGCACAACGACAAAAAGCACAAGGAGTCGCGCCACCAACACCACCTCTTCGGCAACACCCAGCTCCAGCAAAGTACCCACAACGGGGACCGACCGCATCGTGACGGCCGTCGCAGCCGTGGTTACACTGCCCGGTGCTGGTGGGCTCCGCGTGTCCCGGCGGGCTCTTCGGGGTCGGTGATCGCCTTGGACCGCGCAGGGCGCCTTTTCTGCTGCACCCTGCGCGGTCCATGCCCAGGGCTCGTCGAATCAGCAGGTCGAGGTGGGCCGCTGCAAGGCCCCAACCATCGCTCACAGTTCCTGCGCTACGTCCACGGGGGTGCACACGAAGCGACGACGATCTCCGGATCGCATTTCTTGTGGAACCTCCCATTGGTAGCTGCCCACACCCACCAGTGCGAAGCGCTGCACGCGGAGACGCCCACCCAGCACGCGGAGATCGATCGCAACGCGACCGGATCGTAGCGCTTTCTGCACGTATGTGCCCCACCCGTATCCGGTAGACCAGAAGTGGGTGCCCGCCTGGGTGCAAACGGTCAGTTCACCTCGGACAGCGGAGTAGTGAAAGCCCGTGAGAGCCAGAAGCGCACTCCACGCGGCCATGGCACGGGCGTAATGATGACCGCACTCCGCCTCGTCAAACGGGTTGCGCCGTTGGCCATCGTAACGCTCCCGAATGGCCGCAATACATCGCAGGCCATCGGACACCTGGCCCTCATATATCAGATGCGCCGCCGTACTGTACTCGAAGCCTGTCATCACCTCGTTGAAGTATGGAAAGGGGAAACGCGGACGCTGCCCCCGCGGATAGGAGGCCATGGTCATGCCGGATTCATCGCCGATGGCATAGCTCCGCATATCCACGAAGTGATCCGCGAAGCTTTCCTTGAAGTTATGGCGCACAATGGTCTGGAGCGTAGTGCGCACGTGCTCGGGGGAGAGCAGGTAACCGAGCCCGCAGACGTGCGCCATGTACTGGCCGACGAGTTGATCGATCAGGCATCCCGACCCGAGCTGCAAGTCGGGCTGGGCCAGATCGGCGGGGCCCATCCCGCATCGCAGTCCCGGTGCCACCTCCGCAGGATCCGCTACCGGCCTAATCTGTTGTTCGTAATATTCACCATTGAACAGGTGCGTATCGATCCATGCACCACCGCTTTCCCGCAACCGTCGGCACCTCTCCGCAAAACCGGTGTCACCCAGGTGCCGCGCCATCTCTTCGGCGGCGCGCAATGCCCCGAGATACCAGATCCCCATCTGTGGGTTGGGCCCGAGGTACTCCACGTCCATGGTATTGTGCTGCACGCCTTCCATGACACCGTCCTGATCGGAGTCCCAGCCCCCAGGGATCCAGGCAAACGCGAGAGCCCGCTTTGCAGCGGGCCAGAGTGCAGAGAGCATCGCCTCATCCCCGGACAACTGCCAGTCGCGATACAGCTTCATAATGCAGCCCATCTGGCCGTCGGCAGCAGCTCGATCCCACTGTTGGGCGTGATCCAAAGGCAGGTTCACGCGGAAGCTCATCCGGCCATCCGCGTTGGTGGCATGCGCAAATTCGACCTCACGCATGCGGCAAGCGAGATCTCCAAACAGGAAGGCCGTGGTCTGTTCGTAGTTCCATACATGGGTGCACGAGCCGTGGCAGCAGTCCCCCCCCTCCCAACCGAAGAAACGCCCGTCCTCGGTACGGAAGGCGGTCTGTGTGCGGAGGGTAGAGAGGTTGAAAAGCGCCGCCTCCTTGACGGCCAACGGCAGCGGACTGTTGCAGAAGGCACGAACAAACATCAGTGTGTCGTCTTCCAAGGTTGCCAATTGCGGCACCACGTGCCGAGCGACATCCCATGCGTCCCGGTAACGCGTGGTGTAGTAATTGCGGACGCGGTTGGGGCCCTCCGCCGTTGGCGTCCAGCTCTGGCGATTCGGAAAGTGCCAGCTGAGGAGGAACGTAATCGCCCGGGTCTCTCCCGCCAAGAGCCGGATGCGGACCGCCAAGGACGCGATGGGAGTGTCGCCGCTTCCATGGCGTTCCTCTAAGGCTCCATCGCTCGCAAAGTCCTCCCAGAAATCCAAAAGGGGTTCGCCCCATGATCGATCGGTGGCCCAGTCGGTGCGGTAACTCACCGAGCCTGCCGTGGGGGAGGCCAGAGCCAGGGAACCCCACGGTTCCGCATCGGGATCCACACCGAGGGAGGTAAGGAAGATGCCCGCGAGTCCGTCCTGCGAACGAAAGGCATTTTCATTGTGCTTCGCTTCGCCCCCGTGCCCATCGGTACCGACGAAGTTTGGCAATACGCCGCAGACCGCCGCCGTCGCTGCCACGACCGTGGGGTTGTGCAACACAAAGCGGAGTATCGCGACGGGAAGCCCGCTGCGTTCCGTATCGGCCGGTATCAAGGGATTGAAGGCCTGGATCCGGACGCGCAGCGGAACAGTCCGATCGGAGAGGAGCACCTGACCGAGTGGATACGCCGCCTGGAAACGACAGGACGAAAAGCGCGGTAGTCCGTGGTTCGGAGCGGTACTACCGGTACCACCTTCGTACAGCTCAAACGGAAGAGGACCTTCGAGGGCGCGCGCGACTGGGTCCGCGCCATCCAGACCAGCATACAACGCAAAGAACGGCCCAATCCGCTGCAGGCCCAGCTTCTGAGCAACGGGCACAAACCCCTTGGCGGTGCGGTTACACACCTCCCAGTCCGTAAGGTTGCCCCGGCCCCCGAGCGAGACGGTACCTGTACCAATGCCGCCGAGCGGCAAGGCAATGCGGGCCAAGTGCTGTAGACCATAGGTACGAAGCACCGGCCAGGATCGGACCTCCACGACGCTCGCTCCCAACGATAGCGTCAACGCCCCCCAACGGGGGGGTGTTGGCGCTATCGTCGCACACTTCGCCGGGCTCGATGGCGTCTCCTCCGTTCGTGCTCACGCTGAGCTAGAGCCGCTGGGTGTATGTGGAGTTCACGGTGTCGCAGGACATGGCCACGTTCCTGGGGTGCCACCACCGAGCGTTTGTGGTGTCGGGCTGGGTGCCGGCGGAGATTGTGTACGACAACACCAAGACGGTGACGGCACAACCGGTAGGCCATGTGGTGCAGTTCACCGATGGTTCGCGGCGGGGTACGGATTTGGACCGCGGGCTTGCTGGGTGCGGGACCCGGAGTCCAAGGGGCGGGTGGAGAACCGGGGCAAGTTCGTCAAGCGGAGCTTTGTATACGCGTACGAGGTGACCACGCTGGAGGCGAGCAACGCCGACGGTCAGAGGTGGTGCCAGGAGGTGGCCAACGGGGAGGTCTGTGCGGCGACCGGGGTCCCCGCCCGAGGTCGGCCTGGCCGATGAGCGTGCGGGCCTGCGGCCGTTGCCGACGCGGCCGGTGGAGGTTCCCGAGGTGGCCGATCGCGGCATGAGCAAGACGGGGATCATCCGCTGGCACGGCAATCTGTATTCGGTCCCGTAGTGCGTCCAGGGTTGTCGCGGCGGAGGCTGGGGAGCCCCGGGACACCGCAACACTCCGCGATGCCCGTGTCAAGCGAATGGGGACCACCATGCGCATCGAAAAGGGGACCAGGGGGCCGCATGTGCGATCCTGTGTGGACTCCTCGCTCTCCACTGCTTCGGGTCCGGGCCAAGGGGGCTGGCCTCGCTGCAAGATCCTATCCGAAAACTTGCCACCTATGCCCGCAAGTTTTCGGATAGGCTCTAAGCCCACCAGAGATGACCATGCGCAGCACCGATCAGCCTTTACGCATCACCAACTGGACCATACGGGCATCAATCGCAACCGCAATGGATTCCTGCCACGAGGCGGCTTCAGCCTGCTGTTTCCAGCGCGCAGTGGCTATGCTGGCGCCATCGGGGTGCTATCAGAAGACTTGCGCCGCACGGCTTGGTGACGTATACCGCGCTCCTTCGCCTGTGCACTCCCTTTCATGCCTGCCGCATGCCACCTTGGCCCATCCGCGTAGAGATCACATGTTAACAGGCACCCCCGTTCACGTGATCGACGCAGCGTATACCTGTGCCACAGAGCGCTGGAGGACTGAGGTGAACTCCGGCTCGCTCTGCGTGTAGCGCAACCCCTCCAGAAGCGCACGAGAGAAACTACCGATCACCCCGTGATTGCGTGCGAGACGAGTGGTTGCCTCCTGCTGAGTATAGCCGCCCGACAATGCGGCCACGCGCAAGACGTGGGGATGCCCGACCAGTGGGGCGTAGAGGTCGTCCTGCTCTGGCAATGTAAGCTTCAGCATGACCTGTTCACCCGGGCGCAACCGCTCGACATACTCCAGCAACAACCGTTGGAGCACCGCCTCCGCCGCACCTTTGTCCGGGCTGTGGATATCGACCTCAGGCTCCAGGATGGGCATCAGACCCGACGCACGGATCCTTAAGGCGATCTCAAACTGCTGCTCGACGATGGCGGCAATGCCTGTCGGGTCCGCTAAATGGATGAACGAACGCATCTTGGTGCCGAATACACCCTTGGCGATTGCCTTGGCCAGGAGCGCATCCAGCCCCGGCATGGGGTTCATCAAGCGCACCCCATGGGCCTCGGGCGCCAGCCCCTTGTCGACCTTCACAAACGGGACCACATGCTTTTTCTCCCACACATACGCCGCAGCATCCATCCCACCGATCGAACGATCGATCGTGTCTTCGAACAGAATCGTCGCAATGATGCGATCGCCCGTGAAGGCGGGGTTGGTGATGATGCGCGTACGCATCTGGTGCATGAGCGTGAACATCTCAGCATCGTTGCTATACGCTGTGGAAGGGATCCCATAGTGCGCAAGGGTCGACGCACTACTGCCACCGCTCTGATCCAGTGCAGCAATGAAACCGGCTCCATGGGCCATCTGTTCCAACTGGTCACTATGCATCGAAAGACCTCCTTATGGATCGGTACGGGCATCGCCTTCTCGGGGTCGACCGGCAGCCCGATGCACTACAGCAGCTCGTCCAGACCACGCGCCCGCTGCTCCCCTTGGCCATCGAGGGGTAGCGTATCACCCCACCGCGTCAGAAGGTGAGCACACTCCATCCCTCGGTGATACGTGTGCCGACCTCTATCCCACCTTGCACCACATCGGCATGGAACATCTGGTCCGGGGTGAGTCCCAAGCTATGCAGCGAGGTCTCACAAACCGCGATCCGCACACCGGCCTCGCGCAACAGCGACAAGGCCTGATCAAACTGCGGCGAGTTCTTCTGGTTCGACCGCAGGATCTCCACCCCGGGCCCCAAGCACAAAAGCTCGACGGACGCCTTCGTCGTTTTGCGCACGACAAGGGTCATCTGCAACACAGCGTTGGCCCGCACAAAGGCCTCCTTGCCCGTGGTGAGGACCACTAGGGTTGACTGCTCATTTGCTCCCGTCATATCGGACACCTCCTAGTTGGTGGGGCATCGTTAACAAGACGCCGCACTGCCCTTCCGCATCTGGGCTAGATCATCCAGCCCCCGGGGTTGCTGCGGGGGACCCGCATCCGTTAGCAGTGCCTCCAGATCCAATGGCCGCGTCCACATGGTGAAGTGGCCTTGGGAATCTGTTGGCCACTCCGTACGATCTCGGTCACGATACAGCTCCAGCCCATTCGGAACGTGTCAAGCCTTTTGAGACACTTTCTCGGTCAAGTTCAATGTAGGGACATCGGGTTTGTTCTCGTTGTTCGGTGCCTTCGAGCTCGAGTCGTGCGGCTGCGCCGCGGTCACACCGTGTGTGGGGACGACGCGTGCCAGGGACGGTTGATCCACACCTCCTTGGGAAGCTCCGGCACCTGGGGGCGCCTGCCGCCGAATCGGTCGGGGTGGGCATCGAAGGCCGCGTCGAGCACTGGCTGTCTGCCGATGAGGACC
>JAJYVN010000185.1 GCA_021791995.1 Bacillota bacterium | reverse complement strand
CTGGGACCTCGACGTCAATGCCACGCTGCAGAAGAAGGGGCTCGATCTCCACAATCGCTTCCATATCCTCGAAGTGTGCAGCGCGCCCCGTGCGAAGGAGGCCCTAGAGCAGAACCCGCTCACCGCATACTTTCTTCCCTGTAAGGTCACCGTCTACCAAGCCGATGGTCAGACACGGATCGGGCTACCACGTCCCACCGCGCTCATCGGCCTGGTGGGAGACGATAGTCTCCGCGCCTTGGCCGAGGAAGTGGAGGGGGTGCTTGTCTCTGCCATCGGGGAGGCGGTGGGCGACTGAGGGCACGGTGACCGGCGGTGCATCACCACCGGACACCGTATCTACGCGCTCACAAAACCCTCGCGCTGAATGAGCCGAACCTCGTGCGGCGAACGCCCGTCCTCGTCAAACACAACGAGCGTGTTGTGCTCGGTGAGCCAAGGCCTTGGAATGACCAAGGCCTTCTGGGGACCTATCTCCCAGAAACGGCCAAGGTTATGACCATTGAGCCAGACCACACCCTTGGAAAGCCCCGCCATGCGGAGTTGGGGGGACACCGCAGCATCCGCAAGGGAAAGGTCAAACGTGGCCCGATGGAGCGTCGGGACACCCGTGGCTTCCGACGACGCGGGTGCCCAGGGGAGCGCATCGAAGACCGTTGGGTCGATGGTAACGCCGCCCTGCTCACCAACGACACCCCCTGTCACCCACCATGGACCGGCCAACTCGCCCGCGGTCTGGAAGCGAACCGCCCGCACATGCGGTGGAAATGCAGTGGCTCCATCCACCCAGAGTCGATTGCCACCGGGTCGCAGCCACGAGGTCAGGTCGATCTCCACCCAGTCGTCGTCATCACTGCTCGAACGGTGAGTATGGACGATGTGCCCATCGATACCGACACGCTGCGGCCGATCGGCAAGACCCCAAAGGCGCACCAAAAGCCCCGTACCCGCCCCCCAGTCGAGCGGGAGTTCCAATCGGTCTCCCCGCACCGACCACCCAGGCAGATCCTCCGCCTGGCCTCCGATGTACGCGGAACCGCCAAGGCCCTTCCACTCGCCGAGTCGAGCGGTGAAGGTATAGCGACCGAGTGGATCCGCCAGAATCCATAGCTCGTTGATGCCTGGCCGTGTCTGGATCGGTAACCAACTGAACCCCGCGAAGGACCCAATCACCCCCTGCCGACGGCCGTTGACGAATACGGTGGCGCGATCATGGACCTCGGTCAACACCAGGGCCGTCGTCCCACCGGGATGCGCAAAGCGGGTCCGGTACCAGCCATAGCCATGCAAGACCCCGAACCGTTCCAATGAGCAGAGCACGGGGCTCTCTGCCCCCGTGCGATCCCTTTGCACCTCCAGAACATCCGCGCTTTGCCAGTGCAAGGTCGGCAGATCCGAGCGAGCGGCACGGACACCGTAGTTCGGGTCTGTATGCCAATGCTCCCCCTCCACCCAGGTGACCTCTGCCGTAGCCCGGTTGAGGAGGACAATCGCCCCACTCCCCACCTCCTGCACCAGGGCTGAGGTATCCTCGGGAAAGCAAGCGGTCATCCCCCGGTCGCTCGTCCACACCTCGCAACGCTGCCCCGCCTCCCCATACACCAAGAGACGGGTACCAGAGAGCGCCAGCACCTCGGCGCTGCAGAGAGCGATGACGGTGTCATCGGTCAAGCGGAAATCTGCCAAGAGGATGACGGTCGCACCGGGTCCGAGGCTCCAATCGAAGTCGGTAGGAAAGCGCCGATCCCCACGGACCAGATGCACACACCGCTCTTCCGCCGAGGCGTTGCGCAGAAACAGCGCTGTCCCCCGGCTTCCCTGTCGTGCCGTAAGCTGCACGTCCGCGTCGGATGAAACCCAGTCGGATGTGACCTCCTGAGACCCGGCAAAGACCTCCGCACACGTAGTCGCCAAACCGTTCACCAAACGGCACTCGTAGAACTTCGGCGTCAACGCCCCTGTCTCCGCGATAGGAGCATCGTAGTCGTAACTGGTTGTGATAAAGGAGCCCCACTCCGTACCGCGCGTGCGCCCAGCAGTGTAGCCGGGGTTGGTTCCCCCCGCCCACATGTAGAAGTTGTAGTGCCCACCGACTGAGAGCACCTCTTTGAGAGCCTGCGCCACCTCACTGCCGGGACGGCTGTGGTGCGATCCTCCCCACGAATCGAACCACGCCAGCCACAGCTCGGAGATGAAGGCAAAAACGCCGGGCTGGGCTCGGCGTAGCCGAGCCACCGCATCCGCGAAGTCCGAACCGCAGTTACCGCCTTCGATCAGCCCGGGCAGGTGCATGCCCTTCCCCGGCCAGTCACAGGTCGTCAACGGCACATCGATACCGCGCTGCAGAAGCGCGTCGCGCTGAAACTCCATGTACGAACGTTCCTGCGCGTCACCGAAGTACGCATACTCGTTCTCGATCTGCACCAACACCACGCTGCCGCCGCAAGTCCACTGCTGCGCCGCAATGCGCGGAATCAGCTCGTCGTACCACCGCGTCAAATACTCCAGAAACACGGGATTGGAGCGCCGATAGGCAATACCCCGTTTGCACACCAGCCAAGCCGGCAGCCCCCCGTTGTCCCACTCCGCACAGATGTACGGGCTCGGCCGCACAAAGGTGTACAGGCCCATCGCGTGGCAGAGTTCGAGAAACCCCTCGAGGTCATAATCCCCGTGGAAGTCGAACGTGCCCTCGCGATCCTCGTGCACGTTCCACGGCACCACCGTCTCGATCATGTTCAGCCCACCGCGGCGCGACTTCTCCAATCGGTCCGCCCATTGCTCGTGCGGAACGCGAAAGTAGTGAAACGCGCCCGAAACCAGCTGAACGCGTTTTCCTCCAACGATCAGGCTGCGCTCATCAAACTGAATCAACCCCGTTCGCCCCCCTGTGCGCTCGATGCCGCAGGACCGATGCGCGGCCTGCTCGGGAGCACAATCGCCGTCGAGGTCAGGGCGGCGGCCGCCGCCGTGTCCTCGCCCACCGTCACCGCGATCGGGACGGGCGCCGGACCATCCCAGAACAGGCCGAAGAGGTCGCCCGTCGTGCGATCTTTCGTCCAAATCGCATTCAAATTCGTCTCAAGGAACGCCTTGTACGTTGGGTTGGGATCCACGTTGTACATCCACCACAGATAGCGAATGAAGATCCCCTTGAATTGGTACTGGTCACTATCGCAATGATTCGTTGCCTCGCACGGCTCGTAGAGCACATCGCCCGGTCCTACCAGATGCTTGATCGTGGCATTCGCAATTGTTTCTGCCGTTGTGAGATAGAGTTTGTCAGCTGTGAGTTGGTAGAGCTGCGTCATGCCGGCCAGGATGACTCCCTGGTTGTAGGTCCAGGTCGTCGCGTTATTGTTCGTGCAGCTACTCGTTAATCCGTCATTGACAAGCCCTTCGGAGTTGATCATGCCGCTCTGGATGAACCAGTTGGCCTCTTCCTTGGCCCAATTCAAATACGTCGTTCCACCCGGGGTGCGCTCATAGAGTTGGGTCGCCAAAAGGAGGAACAGCTCATTGGGAATCGCGTTCTTGTACGTATGCGAATCGTTCCACCAAACCCCTCCACCACAACCATCGCCCCAGTTCTCGGTGACGTTGGTGAAGACGGCCTTGGCCGAGTTCAGGTAGGCGATATTTCCGGTGAGGTCCCAGGCCCGCACCCAGTCGAGAGCCCACCACTGCTCATCATCCATGTACGAACTAATGTAATCGCCGGGTGTATGGTCCTGCTGGTTTGCGACGTAGACCTGCTGGATCACCGTGAGCCACTTCGGTTGATGTGTCAGTTGGTAGGCATCCAAGATGACACCGAGCGCCTCCGCGCGGTCCCAGTACCCCGCGCCATTCCACATTCCGTTGCCGCTGTAAAAGGCCGATTGCAAGCTGTCTGCAGCCGCGATGGCCTTGGAAGCAGGGGTAAGGGCGTGGATTCGGCCACAGCCACAAACCAGTAGCACAAGGGCCCCCAACACCAGACTCAGCCGCCGCAGCATCGTTCTCACTCCTGCCACTTCAACCTGCCACAACCACGGACCGGGCACCGGCACCGAAGCGCAACAGAGGCCATGCGCAGGGCACCGCCCGCACAAAAACCACCACGGCCGCTATTCCGTGTGTCCGCTTGGAGGTCCTGCCGCTATCACAACGCGCGTCCTTCAAATGTTGCTGTCCAAGGCGCGACGGGCATCGTTGACCTCGTTCTGTACCGCCTCAGGGGACAACTCCAGTTCCTCGCCAAGAATCGCGGCGACCCGTGGAACACACCGGCGGGCCAGCGGGCGATCGAGGAACGCGATCCGCATGCGCCGGGACAGCACATCCATCACACTGAGGGCAAACTCTTCGCGTACCGCCCAGCGTACTTCGGCCGCGAGGAAGGGCTCACTTGGAACGAGGCGTTCCCCGCCCACATCCAGGGCCGCAACCGCCTCCGCGCGCGTGCCGTAACTCTGATCCAGGTGCGCAGCCACCTCTGGCACCAAATGGCATCCTGTCTCCAAACGTTCCATCGACTGTTCGCTCCAGCCACGCGCACCAAGGACGGGCGGGCTCACGGCCTTCGGCCGCGCTCCCGAAACGGCACCGACCACTTCCGCCGCGATCCGCCGATACGTCGTCCACTTGCCCCCGACCACCGAGACCAGACCGGATCGGCTGCGCAGAATGACATGGGTCCGTGCCAACTCCGCTGTTCTCCGTGCCCGTGGATTCCGTACCAACGGGCGGAGACCGCTCCATGCCGAGCGAACGTCGGAAGGCCCAACTGCAACCGAGAGATATTGACGCACGTAGCGGAGGAGGTATGCCTCTTCTGCGTTCCCAACGACCGGGTTGTCAGTTGGAACCGCAGGCTCGTCGGTGGTCCCAACTAGGGTACGCCCCATCCAGGGGAGAATGAAGACCACCCTTCCGTCCTCCGTCTTGGGAATCAGGATCCCCGTGTCGCGAGGGCAGATGCCCCTGTCGAGCACCAGATGCACGCCGGAACTGGTCCGAACGATGGGCGAGGCGTCCGGTTCGTCCAAGGTCCGTAGGACGTCCGAAAACGGGCCGCAGGCGTTGATCACCGTCTTGCCTCGGACCATGAACGTTCCCCCACCTAGACGATCCTCTGCTTCGACCCCCACCAATCGGCCTTTTTCCTTGACCAGTCCAGTGACCTCCACCCGATTGGCAGCCACCGCCCCGATGGAGACCGCCGTGCACACCAGCAGGACGTTCATCCGCGCGTCATCGAACTGGCCATCGTGATACAGCACTCCCCCAACCAGCTCCTCGTCACGCAGCTGCGGCACCAAGGCCAACGTCGCAGTCCGGTCCAGGGAACGCGTGCGGCCGAGAGACCCACGGCCCGAGAGCAAATCATAGAAACGCAGGCCAAGACTATAATAGAGGTGAGCAGAGCGGGTGTAGGTCGGGGTGAGGACCGCGAGACGCTTTGCCAAAAAGGGAGCGGTACGAAAAAACGCGGCACGCTCGGCAAGGGCCTCGGTCACCAGATGAAACTCCGCCCGGTCCAGGCGCATTACCGCCTTTTCCAGGTAGCGCACGCCGCCATGGATCAGCTTGGTCGAGCGGCTCGAGGTGCCACTACCAAAGTCGCGCCGCTCGAGCAACGCCACATCCAGCCCTCGAGCGGCCGCCTCACAGGCAATTCCCGCTCCAACCGATCCGCCGCCCACCACGACCAGATCGAACACACGGCCCTCAAGATCGGAGAGCGCCCTTCTCCTCTTGGACACCGCAAGGCTCACGGGCACACGCCCCCTCCCCGCGCGTGTTTCGCCATGCTCTGGGGAAGCCCTTGTGGAAGGCGGAGGCGACCTCCTTTTGCGATGGCCGACTCAACGTGGCGCCGATCGGGAATTGCATCTCCCTCCTAACATGCGGAAGGGAGGGCGCGGCCCCGCCGCACCCATACCGTGGCAGCTCTGCACCGAGCGAACACCGTTGGCAGGGAACGAGCGGCGGTTGCTCCTCTGCTACCGTTCCGATCAGACCCACCTACCCTACGGGGTACCTGCGTTTTCCCGCACGCTGCACCCCATGCGAGCGGCTCTTCCGCTCAGCCGCTATAGCGGAAGCCAAAGGTGCCAACGTCCGTCGCAACGACAAGCGT
>JAJYVN010000184.1 GCA_021791995.1 Bacillota bacterium | reverse complement strand
TGCGCACCGAACGGGGCGAGACCCAGGAAGAACTGGCTCGGGCCGTTGGCATGAGCAAGGAGACCGTTGCCGGTTGGGAGGCCGGCCGCCGCGATCCGGACACCGCGATGGTCGTGCGGTTGGCGGAATACTTCGGCGTCAGCACCGACTACCTGCTGGGGCGCAGCGACGTGCGCGGTGGTGCGGCTGCCTCACCGGATGGGGAACTGCCCCCCCTGACCCTCTGGCTGCGCGAGTGGATGGTCCGCAACCGTTCTAGTCTGGCGGTCATCGAGCGGGAGGCCGCCATCCCGGGGCACTGGCTCCGGCGGATCCACGACGGGACCGCGGAGTACGTGTCGCCGGTGTTGCTGGAGCGGCTGGCGGTGTTCTGCGGCGCGGCGGTGTCCAAGGTGCTGGCGATGGCCCCTCAGGGTAAGCTCGCCACCGCAGATCCCGATAAATTGCTAGGAGTGGCCCTTTCAGCGGACGCTGAGCTGACCGATGAGGATAGAAGGAACGTTCAGCACTTTGTCCGCTACCTGCGGGGGGAGAGGCGAGGCAGTGCAGGCCCCAGCACTGGAGCGATTCCTAACACCAGCCCAGCGCCGCATGGAAGCGACATGTGACCGCATCCTGTATGACATCGGCCACCCGGTTCCGCTAGACGTAACGGCACTCTTGGACAGCCAGGGCTTGCGCCTCCAGGTGGGAGGTCCGGGGTTCCCACGCAACATTCGCGGCCTTCTGCACCTCAGCAACACCGATGCGGTGGTGGCCGTTCGGGACGACCTTCCCGAGGCCGCGCAACGCTTTACCATCTGCCACGAAGTCGGGCACTTCGCCCTGGTGGAACACCGTAGAGTCCTGTTGCGCCAGTGCAGTGAGATGGACCTGTCGCCGGCGGCGCGCGGGCAGTGGGAACGAGCGGCCAACTTTATGGCGGCGGCCCTGCTGTTTCGCGGTGAACTGGATGCATCGATCGGGCATTACGAGCTGTCCATGGCGTCCGTGAGCCGGTTCGCGGACCACGCGATGGCCGGGTTGGAGGCGTCGTTCCGGCGGTTCGTGGAGCGAAACCCGAGGCCGGTGTGGGGTGTGGTGTGCGAACCAGCGGTGCTCGCGGAGGGCGGTCCCATGGCGGCGGGGGTCCGGTATCTCGTCCGTTCCGCCTCCGCGCGCTGGGTACCGCCGCCGGTGACGATACGCGTGGAGGCCGGAGGCAGGTACGTACAGCCGGTGGCGAACTTGTTCAACCGTGAGGCCGAAGCCAATTGGATGAAGGTCGGGGCCACCACGTGCGAGGTGTATACGACCGGGCGGACCGTGTTCGGACTGATCTCGTAGGCCATGGTGGCAGCTCTGCGAGCGTGGATGGCAGCGCCAGTAGAAGTTGTGCCCGTTAACCTTGGCGGCGGAGAGGTGGCATGGCGTCGGCATGCCTCAACGCGAGAGCACGAACAAGCCACTACCGCGGCCCCCGCCAGGCGGGCCCCCGGATTGGAGCGTGCGCGACCGCGCCTTCAAGCGGTTTGAGCCGGGGTCGGTAGTGGCGCTGCTGATGGCAGCGTGCGATTCGCCAGGTTGCGGGCACCGGCTTCCGTCACTGGCGGTCTCCTGGATGCGAGCAGTGGCAGCTCCCCCGAGAGGCAACCATCGTGCAACCATAGCGGATCTACCGACACTACTCGGCGCGGCTCGCCGAGCGGTACCTAAAGTCCGTGACCTGGAGGATTGCTGGTCGGTCGACCCGCGGTTGTGCGTTCGGTTTGCCGTCCGGTCGGCGCGTAAACGGGTTCATCCGGGCGCCTTTACGGACCCCCTCGGGTTCCTATCGCGAATCCGAATGACCGCCCTGGCGATCGACCCGTTTCTTAACGAGCGGTACGACTTCGCTCTTACCGATCTGATGGAGGTCGCGCTGGCGTACACGGACTGGCGACTACAGCTTCTTCGCCCGGCCTGGGAGGCGCTCGCACCGATGCCCTTCGAGGCAAGAGAGCCCGAGGACGAACCTCTTGACGTCCGCATCAGGCGCATAGCGGCCGCGCCTGTATCTCTTAGTGCAGAAGAGGTTGCGGCGACCACCGAGGCGCTTTCTGCCCCAACCACGGCTTGGGTGTCCACCTGCTCGAACCCGCAGCGTGCGGCATCGGCTTGGACTTGGGCGACGGGCTCCGCCTCATGTGTCACTCCGAACCTCAAGCAAGGTCGTCACCTCCTGGGGCCGGTACTGGCGCTGCAATCTCCGATTGGTACAGTCCCCGTACCGGCTGCGTTGGTGCTCGATGGACTCGCCGTAGCCGCCGCCCGCTTGTCGGCAGAAGCGGCGCTTGACCCGATGTGCCAGGAAAGACTGCGGCAAGAGACAGGCCGTCGAGCCATGACATTGCTGGCTCCTGCAATCGATATGCAGGATGAAGCAATGGCACCAAGCCAACTTACTCCGGCATTGGCATCCGCCCGTCCTCCGGCGAACGTGGTGGTTGTCCTTGACCACAGGCACGTATGTGCGATCGAGCTGGTCAGTGCCTTAGACAGAGCTACACTGCTCTTCGAGCTGAACAGGTCCGAAAAGGAACTCCAGAAAATCACGATAGCGGAACTGCAGCGATACGGCTTAGCAATCGACGACAACGCTCTCCTGCGGCACGCTACCATCGCAGGTGGACTACTGGACGTTGTCCCACAAGCCAAGCCGGGCGGACTGGTACTCCATGTGGAAGATCTCGCGATGGTTCTCCACGACGCCGCTTCTGCCGAAGAGGGACGCGACCTGCTCTGGCAGTTCCTTGACGAAGTAGAATCCAGCCCTGGTGTGAGGAAACTCCAGGTGTTGGAGTTTTATGATCTATGGCGTCACTGGATGAAGTTCGGCGTCCTCAATCCGACTGGCCTCACCGGCATTGGTGTACACGTCGACCCAAGTCCGGACATGAAGAGGTGGCGCGAGGCGAGCGAATGGGAACCCATCGCATCAGTTCTCGCGGGCGCCCTCCTGCCGGAACGCACAGAATGGCCCTCGGCTACCTTGGATGCTCCGGGCCGAGCGACGCTGGTTGACCCGATTGGTGACGTGTGGCAGGTCCTCGCCCACCCACCCATCGCGATCTGCGCGTCGACAGAAGCGGCCCTGGCCGATCTGGGCGTGGATCCGGCTTTCGCCTGCGCGATTGGAATCGGGGTTCGTCAGACATTCATCCGGTATCCGGATGTCGCCGCCGCAATAGTCGATCCGACGGGAACGCCACTGCTGCTCCGAATCAGACTCGTTGCGGACCACATCACTGCACAAGGAGATGCCGGTCCGTCCCTTCGATTTGCGGTGGCCGCAGCGCCCACAGCGAGGATTGACATTGCCGTTGGGCTGGATTGGCTTGAGGAACTCGCGGCCGATGCCCCGCGAGCCCACTCCCTCCTTGGGCAGGTGCTGGATGCCGCGCTTCAGCACTTGTCCGAGGTTACAGGTCGACCACGCGGGAAGCCGGGTGACCTCCATCGGGCGTGGACGAGCGCCCCGCCCGTCGCTGGCCTGTGCGCACAAGAGACTCCCTTACCACAGAGGCACCGGCGTGGTTCAACGGTTCCCCGAAGCCGCGCGACGCGGGCAAAGGCAGAACGTGCGGTCGCGGCGGCAGTTCTTCGGCGTGGAGGGGTGTCAGGCACTTGGGCCGGGCAAGGGGCTATCGAGAAGTGCGTCGATGTCATCGTACCGGCCGCCGAAGATGCACTACGGCAGACCCTCTCGACGTGGGCACCGGACGCGGTGCTCACAGTGGCCAAGCACCTGAATGGCGCCCACTCCGCGCGTGCGAGAGACGAGATGGAACTCGGCCTGGCGCTTGGGGCGCCCTGGGCGGAGGCATGGCGTGACTTCGCGCTCAGGGCCCCAGCGGCTGCCAGGGGGACGCGTCCCCTGGAAGTCCTCCTTGAGTTCCTCCTCGCAGATTGCCCGACCGGCACGATCACCCCGGACCGGTTTGACGTTGCAGAAGCAACCGACCTTGCCGACAGGGTGTTGGAGGTTGGGCTCTGTCTGTCCGGCGCGCGGCGGGGCTTGCATGAATTGATCGTGGCCATAAGTGAAGGGGGGAACATTGCGATCGCCGCGCCGGCGTCTCTGGGAGATCTCAGCGGTACGGCCGACGAGGCGGCGTGGTCCGGCGTGGATTTGGACGCTTACCAGCGAGCGGATCGCCTCTCCCGACTGCGCTTGCTGGCCGCCGGCGATGAGCCACAACGAGGTGAACCACAACGGCCGCGGGTGACGTTTCCCCCGGGGAGAAGCCCAGCCACCTTCGTTTCTTTGCGGGACGACTGCGCGGTACCGGGCACATTGTTACGCGCGGACGCCATCTTGCAGCAGGAATGCGGGTTCGGCATCGATGCGATCAGCGCTGTCCTTGGCACCGCCATGACTTGGACGGCAGATAACGACCCGGTTGTATACGTTGCTCGGCAGGCAGTGAAAGAGGCGGCTGCCCAATGGTCCTCCGTCCCTGACGCCGAGATCAGCGCGGCCCTTGACCGTCTGACGCTCGACCCGGAGGAGTTGGGTCGAGAAGGGCTCCGTTATTGGGAACAGGAACGTCGTTCCCATCGTATTGCAGTCCGGCCCCTGGTCCGCCAGGCCGACAACCTTCTCCTGATCCCCTGGCGTATTCGCTCGACGCAGGCGGTGCTGTCGGGATATCTGCTCAGCGGGCGACTTCCATGGCCATCCCGAGATATACCGCAGAAAGTGCAGGATGCATTCAACGAGTTCCGCCAGACCGTGAACAGAACCTTGGAGCGCGAGGCGGCCGCGGTGCCAGTCGCGCTGCAACTTCTGTGCCGCCGTAACATTCAAGCCCACGAGGCGATCGCCGCAGGCGTGCAGGTCCCGGGAGAAGTGGATCTGCTTATCGCAGACCCGGAACAAAGGAGGTTCTGGGTCTGCGAGGTGAAGGATGTTTCGATGGGATTCTCGCCCGACACAATCAGTGTCCGTGTCGACGAGTTTCTCCGACGAGATGGCTACGTCGACCGCCTCATACAACGCGCGGATGCCATACGCGCTCATACGGCGGCAGGCTTAGCGTTGTTGGGCGTACCCGTGGGATCTCTGCCGTGGCGGGTCCTCCCGTTGATGATCACGCGGCATATCGAGCCAGCAGCGTTCACGGCCAGCCCACTGGTACCCTTTGTCGTGGTGACGGACTTGCGGGAGGTGTTGGGCGACTCAGAAGACCCTGGTCCAGGATACGGATACCTCAGCCACGAACCATGATGCTCATGCAGTGGCTGACCTCCCATTAGTATCACTGCAAGCATTGCGCACGACCCCATGCTCTCCATGCTTCACCCGCCGTCTTCGTACGGGAGCGAATTAATGCCGCGAAGGACAGATGGCACCCTATTCCGCCAGGGCCTTGAACACCCCGTCCACAGGGTCACCGTAAAACTCAATGCCCACCTTCGTCCAGAGCTCATCAGGGAGATCACTCAGAGCCCGGCGCGCGGAAATCGGCATGAGCAGCGTATCCGCTTTTCTGTCCACCGCCAGTTCAGCCATCGCGACTGCGCGCGGCACCAGATCGGTCGAGCCGCCCAGGTTCAGCGGTCCGACGATGATCGTCCCTCCACGGGTGTTCCGCTGCAACAGCGCGCCGACGAGCGCGGCCAGAACAGGGAGGCCGAGCCCAGCGCCGCTCTTGTCCGCGTCCATGGCTCGCAACTGCACGGAGAACTCGTGGTTCCGGGGATCGCGGTCGCCTACAAGTTCCTTGGCCCTTGTGTAGAGATTCTGCTCGGCAACCCGAACGCTCTCGCGGAACGCGGCTGGCTGGGGATGGTTCAGAATGCGGACCCCTGTTCCCGGCCCCACCGTCACCTCAATGCGGCACAGGCCCGGGCCCGCCTCGGTCCCGCCCGAGCCCATGGCCCACACTTGGCCGGGAGGTAGGGGATCGCCCTCGATCGCTTCGTCGCTGTGCAACTCCGGTGTGGCGACGAACTGCTCGATTCCATCGATGCCAAGCGTATAGCTGAAATGAGTGTTGCGGAACTCGCTGCTGAGGCAGCGTTTTTGCTGCTCCTTAACTCTACGCCGGGATTCAAGCGCCAAGCGCACGATCCACTCAAGGTCGTGGTCGGGTACGGCCATCTCGGGATCGGGGAAG
>JAJYVN010000183.1 GCA_021791995.1 Bacillota bacterium | reverse complement strand
TGTTCTGGCCCAGCCGTCGCTCCAGTTCTCGGACCCGCGTCTGCAAGCTCTGGACCTGCTGCTGCAGCAAGTCCACCTGCTGATAGAGCGCGAGCACCAGGTCGGCCACCTGCTCCGGCGCCGTGGCGCACAAACCGATGATCTCTTCCCTGCTCGGTCGGTCCATACGGTGTGATCACGCTCCGCCCTCGGTGGCATCCGGGTGACGTAAGACTACTACACCCTCGTCAGATTGTCCAGTACCGGATTCGCCGCCCGAACGGGGGGACCTGAGGAGTTACAGCTGCGGTATGATCCGAATACTCAGAGGCGATTGCGGGATGTTTTGCGCCGATTCTTGCGGGGGTGTCGGAGCGGTTCAAGCCGCGGGCCTCCCTCGAGTCCGGTCGATGGCTCCTGTCGCTGCCGAATGTGGATGGGCAAGAGCCAATTTGGAAGGCGCTTTTGGCGTTTGAGGCGCCGCATACGCGCACCCAGGTGATCCGCAACCCCTTCAATGAAGTGGATGCCTCCCCAAAAATCGCCTCGACGATGGAGGAGGGCGAGCATGGGCAGGGGACTTCGGGGGATGTCGCTCTGAACGCCCAAGCGGTGGACAGGGGCGGCCCCGGCGAGAAGGGACGCGCAGCACCGATCTCCGTGGCACAGCCACTCGTTCTGCGGCTCGCTCCCGTGCCCTGGGTCACCAGCCCAGGCGTTTCTGGAGGATCTCCATGCGTATTTAGCTGTGGGCGGGTTCCCCGCGATTCGCCAGCCGTCCGGCGACGAGCGGTGCCAGGCCCTGGGCCAGGGCGCTGCGGGGAAGGACCTCGGAGGCACCCAAGGCTCGTGCGGCCGCGAGCCTTGGCAGGTCGGTGTGCGGACCAACGGCAATCACTTGGGCTCCGAAGGCCAGCGCTGCAGCAAACGCGGCATCTCGGACGTCATCCGGCACTGTGAGGTCGACGATCAGAAGCGACGGCCGATGGTGGGCGGCGGCCGACTTGATCTTTGCTTGCTCCGGATCCACGGTTACGATGGAGCAGTCAACGCCTGCGAGTAGTCCCTCCAGGCGCGTTGCCATCATCAGCTCGGCGGCGATCACTAAAACGGTCGGCATGGGTTTGGCACACTCCTTACCCGCAGCATACCCCACGAATCGGATGGAGGGAAACGGCCCCGCTGTTGGCGGTCCCGCAGGGTGTGTGGTATAACCCAGACGAGTGCGGCGCAACCCACACACCGATGCGGTCGATTCAAGTTAGAAGCGTGTGTGCTCGCTGGTTTCTTTCGTTGCGGGCACGATGATCGGTGCTCACATTTCCGTATCCGTATGATGACAAGGGAGGGTGGCGTGGCCTACTCCGCGGTGGGCGCCGGGGATATCGGGTGGTCACGCCGAGATAGGATGAACGAAGAACGCGGCCGTGGGGTCGAGGAGAATGGGGCCGAGGCGGCACGGCGCCGGACCTTCGCGATCATCTCCCACCCTGACGCGGGGAAGACAACCCTAACGGAGAAGCTTCTGCTGTATAGCGGCTCGGTGCACCTCGCTGGTTCGGTCAAGGCCCGGCGCAGTGGCTCGTCGACCATCAGCGACTGGATGGCCATGGAGCAGCAGCGCGGGATCTCGATTAGTTCCACGGTACTGGCCTTCGACTATGAAGGGTGCCGCTGCAACCTCCTCGACACGCCGGGACACGCCGACTTCAGTGAGGACACCTACCGTACCCTAGCGGCGGTCGATAGCGCCGTGATGGTGATCGACGCCGCGCGAGGGGTTGAGGCGCAGACACGGAAGCTATTTCGCGTTTGCCGTGATCGCGGTATCCCTATCCTGACCTTTGTCAATAAGATGGACCGCCCCGGCATGCCGCCCCTGGAACTGCTCGCTGTTGTGGAGGACGCGCTCGGAATCGAAGCAGTGCCCGTCAACTGGCCCATCGGGGAGGGGATGGAGTTCCAGGGAGTCTACGATCGGCAGACGCGTACGGTGCACCGCTATCAGCGCGTCGCGCACGGGGCGCGTCAAGCGCCGGCGGTGGTGGTTACCCTTGATGAGTCAGCCGTTGAGAAACTCCTGGGCGTTGCGGCGGCGCGGCAACTGCGCGAGGATGTGGCGCTTTTGGATGGCGTGGGGCTCGCGTTTGACAAGGAGCGCTTTTTGTCCGGACAGCAGACACCGGTCTTCTTTGGCAGTGCCTTGACCAACTTTGGGGTTGACCTTTTTCTGCAGGAGTTCGTCTCCCTTGCGCCAGCCCCCGTGCCACAGGCGTCTCCACTCTTCGCTGGCTTTGTTTTCAAGATTCAATCCAACCTTAATCCGCACCATCGGGACAGCCTGGCGTTTGTGCGGATCACGCGCGGCGTCTTCGAACGGGACGAACCGGTGCTGCATGTCCGAACCCAACGCCGGCTTCGGTTGGGACACGCCAGTACGCTGTTTGGCAACGAGCGGGAGACGGTGGAGACCGCGTATCCAGGGGATGTTATCGGGGTGGCCAACCCAGGCTTCTTCGCGATCGGCGATACGCTGTGCGTGGGGCCGGAGCCGGAGGCCATTGCATTACCGATGTTTCAACCAGAGCACTTCGCCATCCTTCATCACGACGATGTTCAGAAGCGGAAGGCCTTTCTCAAGGGGCTCGCCCAACTGGTCCAGGAAGGCGCGATTCAACTGTTGCACCCCGCTGAGGCTGTTCGCAATGATCCGATCCTGGCGGCGGTAGGGCGCCTGCAGTTTGACGTGCTGCAGTTTCGTTTGCGGGCAGAGTATGGGGTGGAGACAAGGGTCGAGCCCCTGCCGCATGAGGTGGCGCGTTGGGTCTTTGGGTCGGCGGATGCCATGGCAACTCTCACAGCCTATGGCGGAAGGATCTGCACGGATGAAGCGGGACGTACGGTCGTGCTTTTGCACAATGAACACTCCCTGGGCTTTTGTACCGAGCAAAATCCCCTCTTGCGCTTTCTCCGCCGCGACGAAATCGAGGCACGAGTGGCTGATGAAGTCTGACCTTCTGACCAATGTTGACTTTTGATGCACCCCTGCGCTATGATGTGGCCGAAGGGTGGATCGCGGCGCGTGAGCGCTACGCGAGGCCCCTTCTTAGAAGATAGTGTGGAGGTGTTTGGAGATGTCCATCGTTCGTTGGGATCCATTTCGCGATCTGGAGGATGTCCAGCGTTCGTTCAGCCGGCTGATGGACCCTCGTTCCCATGCGGATCTGCGGGTGGGGATCATGCCGGTCGATGTCTATGAGACGTCGACGGAGGTGGTTGTGCGGGCGGACCTGCCCGGCGTGCAGGCGGACGATATCCAGGTCCAGCACCACGATGGTCAACTCTTTATCCGCGCGACGCGTGCCGACTCTCTCCCGGCGGACGCGACCTGGCTTTTGCACCAGGCTCCGGAGGGAGAACTCACGCGTGGGCTGACGATCGGCGTTCCGGTGGATCTGGCAGCCGTGCACGCTACGTACGATGCCGGGGTGCTTGAGGTGCGTCTGCCGAAGTCGGAGCATGCTCGGCCGCGGGCCATTCCGGTGCGGGCCGTGACGCCGTCCTCTCGGGCGGTCGGTGGCCGTCGTCCATCCGATGGGGATGATGCGGCGCGTTCGGGGGATGCCCCCACGCAGTGAGTGGCGGCTGGGGGGACCGTGGGGCCAGGGCGGCCGGAGACCCTTCCGACCGCCCTGGCCCCGCTGCGTTCGGGCGACCCGGAGGTGGAGTCACGCATCGGCGCGGTGTTCGATTCTTGTATACTGCCACCATGGGTTGCACCAGGGTCGGATCGAGGCAAAGGGGTGCGTCGAGCGGTGGCGGAGCAACGGACGCAGGAGACCAAGAGTGGAGAACGGACAAGGCGGTATGATCCCATTCGGGTGGAGAACAAGTGGCGGGCACGGTGGGAGGAGGCACAGGAGGCGCAGAACGCCGCCCGGGTCCAGGCGGGCATCGATCCGTCAAGCCGATTGCCGGATCCCCAAAAGCCGAAACACTATGCCCTTACCATGTTCCCCTACCCCCCCGGCGATCTACACATCGGTCACTGGTATGCGATGGTGCCATCGGATGCGCACGCGCGGCTTCGTCGCATGCAGGGATATGATGTGCTCTTCCCGATGGGCTTCGACGCTTTTGGCCTCCCTGCGGAGAACGCTGCGATCAAGCGCGGTGTGGATCCAAAAACGTGGACCATGCGTAACATCGAGCACATGCGCAAGCAGCTACGGTCCATGGGGGCGTCCTTCGACTGGGAGCGCGAGGTGGTCACCTGCACCCCAGAGTATTACAAGTGGAATCAATGGCTCTTCGTGCGGCTCTACCAACGTGGTCTCGCCTACAAAAAGGACGCGCCCGTGGACTTCTGCCCCCAATGCAACACCAGCCTGGCCCGTGAGCAGGTGGTGGGGGAGGAGCGCCTGTGCGAGCGCTGCGATACCCCGGTGATCAAGCGCGACCTCTATCAGTGGTTTCTGCGCATCACTACCTACGCCGATGAGCTCTTGGAGATGGACGGGCTCCAGTGGCCGGAGCGTGTGCTCGAGATGCAGCGTAACTGGATTGGTCGCTCGAGCGGCGTGCAGTTTGCCCTCAGCATCCGCGACCATCCGGATCTCTCGTTCGAGGTCTTTACCACGCGCATTGATACGGTCTACGGGATGACGTTTTGCGTGCTCGCCCCCGAGCATCCCTTGGTCAGCGTGATCACGACGGATGTTCAGCGGGCCTCGGTCGAGGCTTACCAAGCCCAGGCAGCTCGACAGTCCGAGGTGGAGCGTCTGTCCACGGCGCGGCAGCGCACCGGTGTTTTTACCGGTGCGCATGCGGTGCACCCTCTGACGGGGGAACCCGTGCCCATCTGGGTCGGCGACTACGTCCTCGGTACCTATGGCACCGGGGCGATCATGGCGGTTCCGGCCCACGACGATCGCGACTTCGATTTTGCTCGGCGCTATGGACTGCCGATTCGGGTCGTGGTGACTCCCCCGGACGATGGGGAGGGGGAACGGACCAGTGCCTACTCCGGTTCTGGGTTTCTGGTGCAGAGTGGCCCATACGATGGCCTGCCCAATGAAGAGGCCAAGGAGGCGTTGGCGGACGCCTTCACGCAGCGTGGCATTGGTCGCCGCCAAGTGAACTATCGCTTGCGGGACTGGCTGGTGAGTCGGCAGCGCTATTGGGGCACGCCGATTCCCATGATCGAGTGTCCGGTTTGCGGCATCGTACCGGTGCCGGATCAAGATTTGCCGGTGCTACTGCCGCCGGATGCTGCGTTTGTGCCAACCGGAGAGTCACCCCTTCGGGCGCACCGCGGCTTCCGCGAGGTCGCCTGCCCCCGGTGCGGGGGTCCCGCCGAGCGGGAGACGGACACCATGGACACCTTCTTTGACAGTTCGTGGTATCAGTTCCGCTACCTTTCGCCCCACGCGCTCGACGTTCCGTTCGATCCCCGGGCCGCAAGTGCTTGGCTTCCAGTCGACCAATACACCGGTGGCGTGGAGCACGCTACGATGCATCTGTTGTATACGCGCTTCTTCACAAAGGCCCTGCGGGATCTTGGATTGACCTCCGACTCCGAACCGATGCTCCGGCTCTTCAATCAGGGCATTATTCTAGGTTCCAATTCCCAGCGGATGTCCAAATCGCGTGGGAACGTTGTGAACCCCGATGACCTAACGGCGCAGTATGGGGCGGATGCGGTCCGCGTGTACCTGATGTTCATTGGGCCGTGGGATCAGGGTGGTCCGTGGAACCCGAACGGCATCGAGGGCGCCGTGCGGTTTCTGCAGCGGGTCTGGCGGTTCTGCGCTGATGTGGCGGATTCCGCGGATTCGGAGATCGGACCGGCGGGGCCCGCAGAGCGTGATCTCCTGCGGACGCTACACCGCACCATTACCGCAGTCAGCCGAGACCTTGAGTCCTTTGGCTTTAACACAGCGATCTCGGCCTTGATGAGCCTTACCAATGCCGCTTACGCCTACCGCGAGACCACCGGAGGCGGTGGGCGTCTTTTGCGTAATGTGGCGGAAACCTTGGCGCTCTTACTCGCTCCGCTTGCGCCGCACCTTGCCGAGGAGCTATGGGAGTTGCTCGATCAAGAGGGGAGCGTCCATGCCGAGCGGTGGCCACAGGCGGATCCGGAACTCTGTCGTGAGGACCAACAGACCATC
>JAJYVN010000182.1:5302-6219 GCA_021791995.1 Bacillota bacterium | reverse complement strand
AACTGTGCGAACAGAGATGCCCAACCGTTTTGCGGCTTGCCCTGTCGAGAGCATCTGTTCCCTTATCATAGGGTCATCATCCGATCACCGGCGAGTAATGTCAAGCGTCGATGTCTACTCCCCGTCACCCGGTTCTTCGTCTCGGAGCACGGAACCTCGCTTGTCTCGACGTTCCAAGGCGAGAAAGGATTCGAGGGACCGTTCCTGCCATGTCCCTACTCCCTCCCCGTATACCGGGCCCTACATGCCGAATCCACACCCATCACGGCTGGTGAGAGCGATCTGCAGTCTCACGACGCCGATCCGAGCGCGACATAGGCCGTTAGTGCCGCACTTGTGAAGAGTCCTGCCGGTCCCTGCACCCAGGATCCGGCCCCAGGCAGTAGATACTGCACATCATCCCGCCCATAGATCGCCAGGTGAACGGTCGGTTGGAAGAGGGCTGACCCACTCTCCCCTCCGGCGGGCCAGAGCGACATCACCGCAGCCCCATAGCGCTGTGCACCAGTAGGCCAAACTCCACTCGCCGACTGCCAGTCGACGGTGCCCGACCACCACTGCCCTTGGGTGGAAACCAGAACGGCATCGCTTCCCCAGTCCGGCCCAACCGAGAGCAGCACGGGATTAGCGCCACTGGTCAAAAGCGTCAGATCCCCCGCCCCATACTCCCATTCCCCGCTGGTCGGCAGCTGTATGGCCGTCAACGTCTTCCCATCCAGAATCCAAGATCCACTGCGAGCTTTAAGCAGAATGGCGCGCAGCAGCACGACCGCCGCATCAGCCCGTGTCAGCCCACCCGAGGGATCGAATGCGCCGGCCCCCACCCCTTCCACAAGCCCGTCCGCCGCTGCCGTCGCGATGGCCTGCTGTTGGGACGCCGGGAGACCGGCCAGATCTGAGAAGGGAGCCGCCGTAGC
>JAJYVN010000182.1:0-5292 GCA_021791995.1 Bacillota bacterium | reverse complement strand
GTAGCGGTCGACTGGAGTCCCAGTGCCCCCACCAGCATCCAGGTGGCCTCCGCCCGATCCAGTTCAGCGGTGGGAGAGAGGCCCGCGGGCAAGAGGCCGAGGGAAGCGGCAAGGGCCATGCTGGATGCCGCCCAAGCTGCGCTACCGGGAACCGGAGCCGCAGAGGCGGGGGCTGGTGACCAGTTGAGCGCTCGAGCCAGTAGTACCACCCACTGCTCCAACGTCAGGGGGGTATTGGGGGAAAACGTATTCTCCGATGTACCCTGGACAATGCCCGCATCCGCCAGGAACGAGACCGCCGCAGCGGCCCACGGAACCGAGTTAAGGTCAGAAAAGGCCCAGACACTCGCAGGTGGCACCGACGGATCCGCTCCCCCACCACCCGCCCCCGCAAGGAGGGCCTGCTCCCATGTATAGACAAGGGGAACCGGGGTGCCATCGTATGCGACGAAGAGTTGCGTCGAACTGCCGGTTCCCGATCCACTGGCCGGAAGATCCGCCGCGCCCATCAGACCAGAGCTGCCGTAGTCCCCGAGAATATTGTCACGATGCCCCCAGCATCCAGGAGCCACCGGGCTTGTGCACGCAAGGTTGGGTGTGAGGGACGCCGTGCCACCCCAGCCGTCCTCATACATGTAGGCATAGAGGGCAGGCGCGACCTGCCCCTCCGCCGCCCAGTTCGAACCCGTATTGTATCCGGTCCATCCCGTGGGGACCGGGTCGGTACCGGCCTCCGCGCCGACCAAGGCAAGCTGATCCAAGGGAGTGGCAAGAGCGACCAGGGGTGGCAAACCACGCGCAATCCGCTCCAAATTCACAAGAACAAATTGCTGCTCATCCGGCGTCAGTTCGGCCCAGTCATCGGGCAGCACAAGCGGTCCAATGCCCTCCTGCGAGCGAGCCGCATCGATCGCTTGCAGTGCCGCGCTCTCGCGTTGGGGCGTTGCCACGCTCCAGTCCCCGGTGCGCGCATCATAGGAACAGTATCCCTGGACGACAACGCCGTTTGCCTCCACACACGTTTCGTCAAAGTTCGGATCCGGTGGGATGTTGGTCGGCGGATTACTCGGTGTTCCTGCCAGTACGACGTGGGCCAAGACGAGACATCCGAGCAAGGCCATCGAAGACAGCAACCGCCGCAGGGTGCATCGGCGAACCACGGATCCCCCTCCCGATTGAAGCCGCCTATGCATCCCTTCGTCCCATCGCTCGGAGATGCGGGGGTCGGAATGGGTTGGTTACCTCACAGCGTCCGAAAATCGGCAAACGGCCACCAAACCAACATGACCTGGCCGCGAATGCTGGCCATGGGAACAATTCCAAAGCAGCGGCTATCGTAGCTAACCGCGCGGTGGTCCCCGAGCACAAAGACATACCCCGTTGGAATCGTGATGGGGTTGGGATCGACGGGACCGCTGTACGGACAGTCATCGTTCGGCTGCTTCAGGAATTCGCTTCCCGTGAAGTCGCCCAGCCAGCTTGCTGGTTCCCAAGGCTCGGCCAACAGCTTCCCGTTGATGAAGATTTGCCCATCCTTGGAATAGAAGGTCTGGCCCGGTAGCGCGATCACGCGTTTGACGTAGTCAACGGTGATGCCGGGGATCGGTGGATGAAAGACGATGATCTGCCCCACGTGCGGGGTCTCAAAGCGATAGATAAACTTATTGACTAGGAGGCGCTCCCCGTTCTGGAGCGTCGGCTCCATCGAGATCCCATCCACTTGATAGGTCTCCACCACGAACTGGCGGACCAATAGTGCAATGATCACAGCGATGACGATGGCCCGCAGCATCGCCCAAACCTCGCGCCATGCGCTCGGAGACTCGTCCTTCAAGCGGGCGCCTCCCTGCTAGAACACACGGAAGTTCGGAAATGGCCACCAGATAAGCATAACCATCCCCTTGATGCTTGAGATGGGCACTGGGCCGAAGCAACGGCTGTCGGTGCTCACCAACCGATGATCCCCCAGCACCCAGATATGGCCCGGTGGAATGGTGATCGGTTGGTTGTTCACCGGCAGAGGGCCGGGGCAATCGCTCGTGCTCCCTCCAATGAACTCGCTTCCGGTAAAGTCGCCCAGCCAACTCTTTGGTTCCCAAGGCTCGGGCAGAAGCTGCCCGTTGATGAACACCTGCCCGTCCTTCACAAAGAAGGTTTGGCCGGGCAGCGCGATCACACGCTTGACATAATCCACCTTCACACCAGGGACAGGGGGATGGAAGATGATGATCTGCCCCACGTGGGGGGACTCGAAGTCGTAGATGAACTTATTGACCAAGAGGCGCTCCCCGTTCTGGAGCGTCGGCTCCATCGAGATCCCATCCACTTGGTAGGTCTCCACCACGAACTGGCGGACCAACAGTGCAATGATCACAGCGATGACGATGGCACGAACCGTTTCCCAGATCTCTCGCCACGTCGAGGATGAGGCCCCCTGCAATCCAGTTCCTCCTTGGTGCGCGGACTGGCATCGACGGGCCGCTCAGCGCGTTCCGATGGGCTCGAGCGGCTTCCGGTTTCCGAACTCGGCCGCGGGACCCGCCGAGGGCCTGGCCCAGGCCACAGCATTGACCAGCACCCGTTGGATGTCCGGGTTGTGGTAGATGGGATAGGTTTCGTGACCCGGGCGGAAGTAGAAGACCTTGCCACGACCGCGATGGTAGCAGCAGCCGCTGCGAAAGACCTCCCCTCCCTCAAACCACGAAACAAAGACGAGCATGTCCGGCGCGGGGATGTCAAACCGCTCCCCATACATCTCCGCGTGCTCCACCTCGAAATAGGGACCAAGCCCCTCCGCGATGGGATGCCCGGGCTCCACTACCCAGAGGCGCTCCCGCTCCCCGGCTTCGCGCCAACGGAGCTGGCACGACGTCCCCATCAGACGGCGAAATATCTTCGAGGCATGCCCCGAGTGCAACACGATCAAACCCATACCGTCCAGAACGCGCGCCTGAACGCGGTCCACAATCGCGTCGGACACCTCCCGATGAGCGGCATGCCCCCACCAGGTCAACACATCGGTTTGTGCAAGCACCTCTGCGGTCAGACCATGCTCCGGCTCATCCAGGGTCGCCGTCCGCACCTGGTGCCCCGCCTGCTTCAGCGCATCCGCAATCACCTGGTGCATCCCGTCGGGATAGATGGCACGCACCCGATCGTCTGTCTTTTCGTGTCGGAACTCGTTCCACACCGTCACCCGCATCCCTACGCCACCCCTCTGCGATGGATTATCGCACTCCACGCACTCGCCACACCAGCACCGAGCCAAGCCCCGCGTAGACACACGTCAGAGAGAACAGTACCACGTAGGCACGGGGACCGCCTCCTGGGAAGAGCAAAAAGACAATCCCGCCCAGAACCCCGGTCAGGGCCTGCGGCACGGTAATGGCCAGCCCCCAGATCCCCATATCGCGGGCAATGACCGACTGGTCCGGCAGCACATCGGTGATCAGGGCCCAATCCACCGATATGTAGACCCCATATCCGATACCAAACAAAACACCCACCGCCAGGACCACCGGCACGCTGCGCGCGGCGACAAAGGCCAAGGCCGCCAACGCCATCGCCACACCGCTAAAGCTCACGAGTCCCTTCCGCCCGATGCGGTCGGAAAGTGTTCCGCTCCATACGCTGCACAGCGCCGCCACCACGATCGTGACAGCCTCGACCTCCGACGTTGTGGTGGTGTAGTGGACGACGTGCACTACATCGCGCAGATCGTACGCAAGGTAGTAGAGAAGGGTATAAAAGGCAAGCATGACGAGTGCCCGCGTCAACAGCACCCAACCGAAGTCACGGTAGCGGCTCTTGATCGCGGACAGGGTTAAGCGTTCGCCCGTGTGGACGGGGGGCTCGATGATTGCTCCCTCGGGAACACCCCAAACCGTGACCGCACATGCGCCGAGGAGCAAAGCGGCCAAGAGGAGCAAAAGCCAACCATAGGTTGCATTATGGAGAAGCGCAATAGCTCCCAAGAGACCAAATAAGCTTCCAAGGGCCGACATCAGGCCGAGAAATCCGGATGCCCTGCCGCGGCTGGATTCTGGAGCAATTTCCGGAATGTAGGCCTGGTAGGCGGCCAAAAGGACGTTGTACGCCAACTGCAGGATCAGAACCGCGATCACAAGCTCCACAAACCCGTCATGGAAGGTGAGGAGCCCCAACGCAATGGCAGAGACACACCCTCCGCCGATCAAGTATGGTCGGCGTCTCCCCCACGCGGTACGCGTTCGGTCCGATGCCCACCCGCCAAAGGGGTGTGCTAGGCTCGCCACAATCGCTCCGAGCGTCGTCACAAGGCTTAGGGCGAGATCCTTTTCCGCGTTGCCAACATCCCGAAGCACCAGAAAGGGCAGGATCACCGAAATCATCGGCGCCCAGATCGCGTTGCCCGCAAACCAGAGGAAGCTCATCCGCAGTTGGTCCGACCAGCGGTCGGGACGAAAGACACCTCGGACCGTGACGGGCATCGCGCCCAAAAAGGCCCCCCCCTCAGTGCAACCACCAAGGGAGGGTTCTAGATGCAAGAACAATTGCCTGCCGGGCCACCCCTTGGCAGAGCTCAGCCCTGCCAAGCAACGCTCGACGAGGCAGACACGCGGGCGTGGACGCCCTGTGCCCACGTGCGATTCATCAACACCGGTAGCCTCTTGGCAAACGCGGCCTCGATCTTTTGCTCTGTGGCCGTGCTGATCTTGCCCGCTGCCACCGCCTTACCGAGCCGCGTCTGCATGGCCGTCGACAGCGCGCTCGCAAGGCCGCTTGCGCTCTTGCCCGTTGTAGCGTTCGCCACATCCGAAAGCGTCTTCCCCGACGCCAACTGCGCCCGCAATGCGGCCGGTGTCATCCCCAAATACTCCGCGCTACTCTTCAGGACCCAGGTCCGCTCCCTCGTGGCGCTATCCCACGTGCGATTCATCAACACCGGTAGCCTCTTGGCAAACGCGGCCTCGATCTTTTGCTCCGTGGCCGTGCTGATCTGGCCCGCTGCCACCGCCTTGCCGAGCCGCGTCTGCATGGCCGTCGACAGCGCGCTCGCAAGACCGCTTGCGCTCTTGCCCGACGTGGCATTGGCCACATCCGAAAGCGTCTTCCCCGACGCCAACTGCGTCCGCAGTTGCGCCGTCGTCATCCCCAGATACTCCGCACTCGTCTTGAGAACCCAGGCCCGCTCCACCGCTGCCCTGTCCCATGTCCGATTCAGGAGCGTCGGCAGTCTCTTGGCAAACGCCGCCTCGATCTTTTGCTCCGCTGCTGTACTGATCTTGCCTGCGGCCACCGCCGCTGCCAACT
>JAJYVN010000181.1 GCA_021791995.1 Bacillota bacterium | reverse complement strand
ATCCCATGCCGTCTATTCGCTTAGGCTGCATATTGTGCTGATCACCAAGTATCGTCGGAAAACCCTGACTCCGGAACTGCTGGATGCGTTACGGGAGATCTTCGAGAAGATCCTTGCGGATTGGCGATGTTCCCTGGTCGAATTCGGTGGGGACGTTGATCACGTCCATCTGTTGGTGGTGATCCATCCTGCCCTGAACATAGCGGGGCTAATCAACAACCTCAAGTCCGCTTCGTCCCGCCGGATGCGTAACCGATTCGCCGATCACTTGCGGAAGTTTTACTGGAAGCCATACTTCTGGCATCGCGCCTATTATGTGGGAAGTGTAGGCGGTGCCTCGCGAGAGACGGTGAGGCGCTATGTCGAGGCCCAGGGGATTGCCGAAAGGCCCCGGAAACAACGACCGCCCGCTTGACCCCCTCCTGGCTGCGCCTAGGAACGGGAATGCGCGGGCGTCATGTTCAAAGCCGCCACAACGTTGGCATCCCTCGTCCAGTCACAGTGCACGCACCGGAATCGGCTCGGATAGCCGCGTCCATCCGGCGAGAACCTCTCGCCGGATGGCTACAGTGCGGGCAAGCTTGGCTGGTCGAGAGCATCCGTTCTCCTATCCCACCGTTATGATCGGATCGCAAGTGTGTCATGTCAGGTCTCTATGTCAACTCCCGGGTCGCCTCGGCAGCCATCCGTTCCTCCTGGGTTTCCACCACCAAGACACGCACGCGAGAGGTTGCTGTTGCCACGTCCACATCGGGATTCGCGGCAGCGTTCCGGGAGGGGTCCACCTCGATACCCATCCACTGCAGACCTTTTAGGGCCGCAGCGCGGACCGCTGCGGCGTTTTCCCCCACGCCGCCCGTGAAAACGAGCGCGTCCACCCCACCCAGTTCCGCCGCCATAGCCGCGACACCCTGGCGCAACCGGGAGACATACATGGCGAATGCCAGCGTTGCCCCCGCATGCCCGTTCTCCTTCGCCTCGAGGATCGTTCGCATGTCTCCCGAAAGCCCGGAAACACCCAAAAGACCGGATTGTTGGTCCAGCACCGCGCCAAGCGTGTCAACGTCATACTCCCCACGACGCAGCACCGCCAACAGAGCACCTGGATCCAATGCGCCACTCCGCGTCGCCATCATCAGTCCGTCCATAGGGGTGTACCCCATGGTCGTGAACACCGACCGGCCTCCCCGGCAGGCGCAGAGGGAACACCCCGCACCCAAGTGGCACGAGACCACCCGGAATCTCGTGGGGTCCCCCCCCACCATTTCGGCGGCTCGGCGACTGCAATACGCATGGCTCAAGCCGTGAAAGCCAAACCGCCGGATGCCCATGCGCTGGTACCACTTTTCCGGCACCGCGTAAAGGTACGCCTCCGGTTCCATGCTGCGATGAAAACCCGTATCGAACACTGCAACTTGCTTCGCTTGGGGCAGAATGTCCTCCGCCGCCTGAATCACGGCCAGTGCGGCAGGATTATGCAGCGGTGCCAGATCCACGTGGGCGGCAATCGCCCGCCGCACCTCCTCATCCACTTGTGCCGCGAGGCCCTGTGCTCCCGCATGCACAATCCGGTGGGCCACAGCCACCACAGGCTCTGGCCACACGCCCTTCCGGAGAAGTCCTGCAGCGGCCTGGGCGTGTTGATCGGCCGAGGTCCCTTCCTCCTCCGACCAATGCAGACCATCGCGGTGTATCTCCACCAGGTCATCCCACCGAAACGCAACCACCTTGAGACTGCTGGAACCCGCGTTCAGAACCAGGATTGTTCCGGGCACCGTCACGGCCTCCCACCCTAGCGGGCTCACGCATCCGTAAAAGAGCGCGCCCGGTGCGGATGTGCCAAGGGCGGCACACCCTGCGGTTCGCTGCCATCATCCGTCCAGTACCAGTCATTTACTTCTGGCAGGTCCGTGAGGTGCTCCCGTGTATACATCGCATGCGTCGTCAGTTTGTGTTCGAACAACTCCACCTGCTGGGTGGTCTCCTCGCGGCAGCGCGTCGCCCGACGGAGGGCATCCAGCGCCACATGAAACCGGTCAATCTCATTCAACACAACCATGTCAAATGGCGTGGTGGTTGTGCCCTCATTGATGTAGCCACGCACATGAAAGCGATCGTCGTCTGGCCGTCCCTGCAACAGGCTGCGAACCGTCGTGCCATACCCATGATGCGAAAAGATGACCGGAACACCCAACGGGAAGTAACTCTCAAAGGCGATATCATCCAGGCCGTGCGGGTGGACATCGGGCCGCATCAGCCGACAGAGATCCACAACGTTCACCACCTGAAAGCGCAGATCCGGCACGTGCTTACGCAAAAGCCACGCCGCCGCCATTGTCTCGAGCGTGGGAACATCCCCTGCGCAGGCCAAGATCACATCCAGTGGTGCATCGGTGCCCACACTGCCGGCAAAGGCCCAGGTTCCGATCCCCGCCGAACAATGGGCCCGTGCCTGATCGATACCGAGCCACTGGATCTGAGACTGTTTGCCACAGGTAATCACGTTAATCGTGTTGCGGTCGCGCAAACAGTGATCCACGGTGTGCACAAGGCAGTTCCCATCTGGTGGGAAGTAGACGCGAACGATCTCACTCTTTTGCGTCAGTGCATTGTCCACAAAACCGGGGGCCTGGTGGCTATATCCATTGTGATCCTGCCGCCAGGTATGACTTGTCAAAAAGATGTTCAGGGACGCGATAGGATGCCGCCATGGCTGCTCGCGGGACTCTTTCAACCATTTGGCGTGTTGGGTGAGCATCGAGTCCACGATGGACGCAAAGGACTCATAGGACGTCCAGAGCCCGTGCCGACCCGTGAGGATGTATCCTTCGAGCCAACCCTCGCAGCAATGTTCACTCAATACTTCCATCACGCGACCATCCGGAGACACATGGTCATCAATGGACACCGTCTCTGCCATGCTGCATCGGTCCGTCACCTCGAAGACGGCATCTAAGCGGTTGGAAGCGGTCTCATCGGGCGCAAAGAGTCGGAAATTGGTTGGATTAAGCCGGATGATGTCCCGCAAAAACTCGCCCAGCTTATGGGGGGCCTCGGCAGCGACCCTTCCAGGTCCAGGGACATCCAGGGCGTAATCCGCCACGTTGGGGAGATCCAGATCCACCAAGAGCCGCCCCGCATTCGCATAGGGGGTGGCCCCCAAACGCCGGTCCCCATGAGGTATGAGCGGCCGCACCTCCGGATCGAGGCCGCCGTCGGCGCCAAAGAGCCGCTCCGGTGCATACCCCCGCATCCAGGCCTCAAGGAGTTTCAGGTGCTCGGGGTTGGTCCGCACATTGGCGAGCGGCACCTGGTGGGCCCGAAAGGTCCCCTCCACCGGAATTCCGTCCACTTCCGTGGGCCCCGTCCACCCCTTGGGCGTACGCAGAATGATCATGGGCCACTGGGGACGTTGGCGGCTGCCCTGTTCCCGCGCCAGGCGCTGCACCTCGACGATCGCATCGTGTGCTTGATTCAACGCTGCGGCCATGGCTTGGTGCATCCGCTGCGGGTCATCCCCCTCAACCAATACCGGCCGATAGCCATGACCGACAAACAGACTCAATAGCTCGTCCTCGGGGAGCCGCGCCAACACAGTCGGGCCGGAGATCTTGTACCCGTTGAGATGCAGAATCGGCAGCACTGCACCGTCGCGCGCGGGATTGAGGAACTTGTTGCTTTTCCAGCTCCCCTCCAACGGCGCCGTCTCGGCCTCGCCGTCTCCGACCACACAAACCGCAATGAGTCCCGGATGATCGAAAACAGCGCCGAAGCCGTGCAGAAGGCTGTATCCCAGTTCCCCGCCCTCATGGATCGAGCCCGGCAGGTGCGCCCCACAGTGACTTGGCACCCCACCGGGCGTCGAGAACTGCCGGAAGAGGAGGCGCACACCCGCAGGGTCCTGTGTCACTGGGTGGTGCACCTCGGTGTAGCTGCCGTCCATCCATGCATTCGCATTCCCACTAGGTCCGCCGTGTCCTGGCCCAACGATGCAGAGCAGGTTCACATCCCGTTCCACGATCAATCGATTGAGATGCGCATAGATGAAGTTGAGCCCGGCCGATGTTCCCCAATGCCCGAGGAGCCTCTCCTTGATCTGCTCCGGACGGAGCGGGTCACGAAGCAATGCGTTCTCCTGCAGATAAATCTGGCCGACCGTCAAATAGTTAGCCACCTGCCACCAGCGATGAACGCGATCACGCACCTCGGGGGACAAAGGGCCATTGGCGGGCAGCGAAGCTGGTTCGGAGTCGGCGGAAACCGTCGTGGAGAGCTTGGGATCAAAGGCAAACACTCGCTCATGCCCCTCTCAGAACTGGCCTGCGGGCCTCGTGCGGGAAAAAGCGACCAGCCCACACACTGGTACGCAGTTCCCACTTTACCACTTCATCCGTACAACAATTCTGGTTTGGATGCGGACCCGTGCGGGCGATCGGTACACCAACCCACACGCTGCTCATTCCTGATGGATCGCTCGCTCTTACAACAGAAGGGATCGCATCAGAAGATCCACGATCGCCTGCTCCAACGATGCACGCTGCGGTGCCCAGCGCTCATCCTCACTAACGTTGAAAAACTCCCCGGGGTCGGCTTCGAGATCGAACAGCTCGGTGTATGCGCGCTCCGCTGTGACCCGCCGCACATACTTGAACCGCCCGTCGCGGACCGCCATAAACCCCTCCCCCTCGCTGAAGAGATACCGCCGCCCCCCCTCGCCAGCGAGCGTGATCAGATCGCGGCCATCGACCGCCGGCGGTTCGGCTCCTGCAAGGCGCAGGCAAGTCGGCAGAAGGTCCACCAACGCAACGGCAGCATCCTCCCGCCGCGGCGTCAGCCCCGGGGCCCGGAGCAAAAGGGGAACACCGAGCACATCCTCGTATGCGCAGGCATTTTTACCCCACAGGCGGTGGTTTCCCAGCATCTCTCCGTGGTCAGCGGTGAACAGGACGCACACCTCATCGCCAAACCGCTGGGAAAGAGCCGACAGAACCGCACCGACCTGATCATCGATCAGGGCAACATTGGCGAAGTATGCCTTGCGCAATGCGTGCCAGTAGGCGGCAGAATGGTTCTTGCAGGCCTTCTCCGGTGCAGAGTCCGCCCCCTCGATGCCACCCCGGCCATGGAAACTACGGTGGTGAATCCGACCTGGGTCGTCGAACTCGCCCTCCTGATACACACCCTGGCCCACCCGGGCGTCCTCCACCCGCTCCAAATACTCCGTGGGCGCATCGAAGGGAAAATGCGGGCCGCTGAAGGAAACCCAGAGAAAGAAGGGCCGAGGATCGCCGTAGTGGAGGATGCGCTCCACCGCCTTGCGCCCAACCCAGGCGTCCGGATGCCACTTGGCCGGGCCGGGAAACGCGAATACCTTGCGGTTGGTAGCATCCCATATCGCCTCGCGATAAGCGGAGAGGTAACCGGCCTCCGCAAGCTCCCGGCTGTAGTCATCTATAAACCACACCGACACTTGCTTGTCGTCCTGTAACGCCAGGTGGTCCAATCCAAGACTCCGGTAGTAGGAAGGGAGGGCATCATTGGGCTGCGTCTCGGTTCTACGGGTCTGCCCATAGGGCACCGGCGCATAGTGGCACTTACCGACATGGCTTGTGCTGTACCCCGCGGCGCGCAAGAGATGATAGAGATTCGGGATTTCGGGGGAGAGCCGCTGCGGACGAAAATTGCTGTATGCCCCGTGGTTATGGGGATAGAGGCCAGTGAGCAGGGTGCAGCGGCTGGGGAGGCACCAAGGACTGTTCGCCCATGCCCGATCGAAGCAGATGGACTCCACTGCGAGACCATCCAGGGAGGGCGTCGGAACCGCCTGCCCACCGTAACAGCCGAGGGCATCCCGCCGCAGTTCATCGGCGGTGATCAGAACGATGGCAGCCGCCTTTGGCACGATCGCCTCTCCCTTGCTTCCGACAGCTTACTGCCCGCGCCACTTCCGACGGAGCTCGGGATCGGCCAACATCAATAGAAACACCCCGCCCACCACCGAGCGGGCCTTGAACCCGCGCCAACGCGCATCGGAGGTCCAATACCAGTCGGTCAGCGGCACGCGGTCTTGGGTCTGATCCACGAACGCATACAAGGGCTCTAGGAGGGCATCCCGGTCCGCGCGACGCTCCGCCAAGGTCGCCGTCCACACCGTCCAGTCCAGCTTAGCCCAGTCCGCACGGTTATCCAGCGGCAACCCAAAGGTGTGCAGTTTGGTGCGATAGTAGGCGATCTCCTTCTCTGCAACCTGCGGTG
>JAJYVN010000180.1 GCA_021791995.1 Bacillota bacterium | reverse complement strand
GTCAACCTGGTTCTGAGAGTTCAGGGTTTTCGGTGTGACTCCAGACATTCCTCCCGCATTGCCGACCGCGTATCTTCCAGTAGCGTCTGCAACGTTAGCCAGAGTCTTATTGATGACCCCGGCTAGCGATAGATCAACCTGACCCGCTGTGAGAGCGGTGGCCAGTGTACGTTGGTATGTTGTGCCATCTGGAACATAGTCTAGTGTATCTGGGTCTGTATGGGACGCCTTTGCAAAGGCTCTTCCAAGATTGGACGTATCCCCTGAATATCTTGGAATGTAGGTTCCATACTGATTTGTATACACCCTACTGAAATCCACACCCGCCGATTTCATGATCCCCGTGGAGTCAAGGTTTTGGACTGTAGTTCCAATCCCCTCAGTTCTTCCTGAGATATTTGGCGTATTTGATATTTCCGTAGGGCTGACAATTACACCGCTTACACGATCATGTACAGTAGCCAGCGTAATAGCTGGTTCCGATGTATCAGTTATGTTCTGGCTGCCAATGAACTCCGAGTTCGTGGAGATTGTGGCCTGCACTTGCGACGACATGGCCCCATGAAGGATATTCCCGGTGGTATAGTCCACCATGTTCGGCTTGTAGCTGGTGCATACAGTTCCTTCTTCCAGTTGTGGTTCGGATACAATCCAGCATCCTCCAAGAGTGCTGACCGTAAGTGGGTCAGACCCTGTCACAAGTCCTGTTGTAGGTAGTGTCCAATAAGTACCGAGTTCAATCGGAGTGGAGTTTTGGAGGGTTTCCGTGCCCGAAGACGTGCTGGCATACACGTTATAAGCATTTGCCACTCCACTAATAGGTGGCGGAGTGACCCACAACAGATTGTCGGCAGGTACGGAAATGCTGGCTTCCGCAGATGGTAGTGTCTCTCCGTTGTAGGAACCGGATATGTTATTGACATAGGAAATCTTGACATAATACGTGGTGGCCGCGAGACTACCGCCAGACTCGTATCCCAACACCGGGGCTGAAGGTGGGGAAAGTGCTGTGGCTACAAAGTCTCCTGAATCAATCAGGAGACTGTAAGACGAAAGAGTGGCCACTCTGTCTGGATCATAAAGTCGTTCATTCAGTCCGTTTCCGGGGAATCCCGTATATACACTTGGTCCTCCGGTATACACATTTGACGGTGGGCGAATGCTTCCTTGGTAATCACTTTCAAGAACTCCACCATAAGCCAGTGCAACTATGTCAAGTGTGTTGGTATAAGCTGAAACAGAGTACGGAAGTGCTGGATTAAATGGCAGCGGATTTATGGTTTTGAGTACATTTCCACCAACCCACAAAGTGCCTTGTGTTGGTGGATCAGCTCCAGTCACAAGACCAGTAGTCGGCATTGTCCATTTTGCGTTTGTGCTGATCTGGATTGGAGATGAGTTCTGTAGAGTCTCCGATCCAGAAGACGTGCCTACATACACATTGTAGTAATGGCATCCATTGCTGTCCTCGGTTATCTGGTTCAGGTTCGGCGGGATTGGAGGAGATGTTACTTGGAGCAGGTAGTCCGCAGCGACAGCCAATGAGGACTCTGGACTTGGAAGCGTCTCCCCCGCAAAAGTTGTTCCATTCACACTGAACAGATAAGTGATTTTTACATAGTAGGTTGTGGCGGCAAGACTTCCTCCAGAAACACTCCCTAGAGTAGGCGCGACGGGAGGCGGAAGCAACGTGGAACACATCACTACAGCATTGTCGCCATTGGGTCCCAGACCTTTTACGATATACAAGCCACGCGGGGACAACACGAGCTCGGTCCCCGGTGTTCCCCAATACGCTCCACCAAACTTGAAATCCGAGTCCGGCACCAGATTCTTGTTGGTTCCGGTCACAGCACTCAAATACTGAGTCTGTGCATTGGCGTTACCAGCTTCCGCCGGGTTCCAATGAGCATTCGAATCTACTTCTGCGGGGGCCAGTGCTGACAGGTTTCCAGCATTTGTAACTGCATATCTTCCGGGGGCATCGGTAACGTTAGCTAAAGTTTTGTTGATGACTCCCGTCTTGGACAGGTCTACTTGACCATTGGTAACGGCTGTTGCTAAAGTGCGGACGTATGTTGTTCCGTCAGCAATCTGATCGAGATTTGTAGGACCTGCAATGACCCAATAGCTGCTCCCAACTGCTGGTGGTTGATTTGTATTGGCTGTTGTGCACACCCAATAATTTCCATTATAGGTAACCTCTGCTCCGGCCACATAAGCTGTAGTTGAACTCCATGCTCCTTGATAACCAGAGTAACTACCAACTACCTGCCAGTTGCTATTCCCAGTTCCGGGAGCAGAATTTGTGCTTCCAGCGAGAGCTAACCAGTAGCTGGTTCCGTATACCACCTCGTCGCCTTGAACATACGCAGTCGTTGAACTCCAGACTCCTTTGAAGTTGTAGGCTATGTTACCAACTGCGTTTGAACTGCTAAGACGAACGTAGGTAGTTCCATCTGGAACCGAGTCCAGTGTATCTGGATCTGTGCTTGCTGCTTTAGCGAAGGCTTGTGACAGGTTGCTCGTGTCACCAGAATATCTTGGGATATAGGTTCCATACTGGTTGACCATAGTTTTGCTAAAATCAGGGACATTATTGGTGGCTACCGCTGCGGAAAGAGCTACTCTAGAAGAGGTATCCGCTATGTAGGCCAGAGTCTTGTTAATGACTCCTGCTAAAGACAAATCCACCTGACCATTAGTAATGGCAGTTGCTAGAGTTCTTACGTACGTTGTCCCGTTCGCAATGTTGTCCAGATTCGTTGGACCGGCAATCTGCCAGTTTGCATTGGAAGTGGTTGGTGGGGAGTTGATATTTGCTGCAAGAGCCACCCAGAAGTTCCCGCTGTAAGTGACCTCTGCTCCTGCAATATAGTTAGTCGTCGCGTTCCACGCTCCCTGAAATCCAGAGTAGCTCCCCACCACCTGCCAGTTGGAATTGTTGGTCGCAGGTGGAGAGTTGATGTTGTCGGCCAAGGCCAGCCAGTAGCTTGTCTCGTATATCGTCTCGTCACCTTGAACATAGTCTGCGGTGCTGGACCAGACTCCCTTGAAGTTGTAGGCCACATTCCCGGCCGCATGAGAGCCGCTGAGCCGGACATAGGTCGTGCCATCCGGAAGATAGTCCTGCGTCAGAGGTGGAGAGGTGGAAATGAAAGGGGACGGCTGGATCATCGTCCCGAAGTATGGCTCCATCTGGAGACCAGAAACCCACACCGAGACTCCGGACGCGGCGGTGATCTTGAACGTCACGCCGAAAGAAGTGCTGGTATCAGCCCCCAGGTTCAAGATGTCGAACAGGCGGTCAAAGCCGGATTCGGACGGAGTGAAGTCGGTCGAATAGGTTTTCGCCGGCGTGATGACCTCCAATACCCCAGATGCGCTGGCACTCGCCTGCGCCCAGAAACTCGGGATCCACTGCCAGCCGGGGTGAAGCGGCCAGCCCGAGCCGAGAACGACCGTCATGCTCCCTCCGGACCCGACGGTGAGTTTGAGGGTACCGGCCCCGAAAAGAGGAGTGGTCGTGTCAATCTCGGCGGTCCCACCCGTCACTGTCATCGGTGGGAGCACGTCGGTCGCGGCAAGCGCATACTGCTGCGGGATCACGTTTACTCCCGTGACCCCTGCTGCCGCCTGGATCTGTGAGAGAATGGCCTGTAGCGCAATCCGGACCGACTGCCAGCCCTGGTTGGTCGTCGGGATCTGGCCAGGAGGAAGCGGCACCGCCGCTTGGGCCTGGAGTGTCGAAACCGAGGTGCAGCTCATGTATTTTTTCCCTTTGTTTTACGCAGCAAATCCGGGGTTCGGAATTGCGTTTGCCATCCTGTACGCACTCTGGCAAGACAGGGATCTCCTGGCCGGTGATCTCCTCTGGAGCTTCCTTTGCTTCCTGTCTGCGCCGATCCTGACATTGTGGGGAGGCGCACTCCTGTACGTAGGCGGACGGATCATTGCGGGTGCACGGCGACGGAGGAAGCGGTCGCTGGCAGCAGCAATTTTGCAACGCGGGGCAAGATCTCCTGTTTTTCCGGAAGCCCCTTCAGGGTCTGGACTGCGGACTCCGGATTTGTGAGGGCATCAATCAGGGTTTCCTCACGCAACGGCCCCACCGCATTTCCGAACATCCGCTCCAAAAGACCGGCCCCTCGGCCCGCGATATATCCGGGCCACGCACCGATTCCGGTCGCCTCTCCCAAGACACCCCCCTCGAGCCCACGCCAGAATGGGGTCGGCTTGGTGACATGCTGCGTGAGCTCGTCAATCAATCGCTGCGTCCGGAGATTCATCGCGGTCGGAGACCCCCCCGTACCCGCCAGCCGGTCCACGGAAGAGGACCGGTCAATGGCACGCATCGCCTGTTGGGCTTCCCCGTCTGCATCGAGGGCCGAGAAAATGGGTTTCCGGGCGTTGAAATATCTCCACATCGGGCCTGACTGCAAGGCGGAATCCGCCTGGTCGTGTGCTCCGATCCCCTCCTTCGCAAAGCGGTTCATGAGCGCGTCCCGCAGGTCCTGCTTGGTCCCTGTACCGAACTTTTCCATTGCATCCAGAGCTTGCTGCGCGGTCCCTGGGTGGGACGGAGAAAAGAGAATGTCTGCGACCTTGGTCGGGTCAACTTTTGGATAACCGGTGTGATCCAGATCGAAAACCTTGGAAAGAGGACCCGTTTCAAACATCTCGTTGTGCAAACGCGAAAACGCCCGCGCTCGCGAAAGAGCCTGAGCCGCGGGATCCTCGCTCGTGTCCATAGAATCCAAAATTGACCGAATGGGTGACCAGACCTGACGGATGGCTGAGGCGGCATTTCTATCGCCACCAAAGGCGGCTTTTGAAGCCTCATTGTTGAGCTCTGAATCCAGATCCTGCACATGCAAAATGGGGATTTGGTCCGGCATTCCTTGGACTCTTTTCACCACATCGAATGGCAGATAGCCGACACGCGAGGGCGACATTTTGCCCTGCACGGCCTCTATCGGGGGGAGCAAATCAGACTTCGCAACGGTTCCCTCTGGAATCGCGCCCCACAATGCCCTCTCCTGAGCTCTGGACGCATCATAGGCGGCTTGGAGTTTTTGTGCGAGATTGACGCTGTCCGCCTCCGTCCCGAACGCGTCCAGGGTGGGAGAGAGGACATTCTTTGCAGCCGTCTGTGCACCTTCCTTGATCGCTGCATAAGCCTGCGATGCCTGCGGAGAGGAGAGGACCTGTTTTTCCATCGTCAGGATGGCAGGATTGCCGGTCGCTTGTCCCAGCGTCTGAGGCATCCCCTCGATTGGCGGTGGGCGCAGCGTCGGATTCGGCCCGAGAATCTCGGAGAGTTTTTGCAATACGCCGATGCGTTGTGCTTCCGAAAGGTTCAACACGGAATCAATCCCTCTCCCCACAAGATCGCTGAGTTTGGTACCAGCCGCAAGCGCAGGTGGGACGACCCCTCCCAGAAGCGCATTGAGCGCCACGTTTGCGGCGCCGCTCTGTGCGGCACGCGTGGATGGGATCGTCGCACCTGCTGCTGCTCCTTCCCCGGCCCCAATCCCCATCAGCCGCAGAAGACCAGCAAGCCCACCGGTCGCCTCTGGTAGAGCAGCATCGAGAACCCCTCCAGTCCCGAGCATGGCGGGGGCCATCGCCAGCCCCTGACCGGTCATCTGGCCAACCAGGCCGTTTCCGGTGGCACTGAGCGCCCGGTTTGCCGGGCGCAGTTCGCGCCGTTCTGCCCGCATGTTCGGAAATACGCGGCCCATCCCCAACCCCCGCGTCGCGGCGTTGACGAGATGCTGGGCCTGATCGGCCGCGCTCACGAATCCCCCTCCGAGCCCCACGAGCCTCTTTTGCCAAGCTGGCATTTTCGCAAGCGCCTGGGCATAGAGAGAGGAGGTCGAAGGCGGCTTGTCCGCCAGAAGGGTCCCGTTTGCAGCCAGCGTATCGGTCCCTCCATAGGGTAACGGGAGGGATTTGGCTGGCGTCGTGCTCAGGATTTCACTCGCCCAATCGGCCTTCGCGGGGGGCGCACTCGTGGGTTGGCCACCGGCCGTGTTTTTACCCACGGTCGCGAGAACTTGTGCAGCCCAGTCACTCACCGGTCAGTCCCGCCTGCTGGAGTTTCTGCCAGGAGTTCGCGGCGTTTATCAATTCCTGCTTGCCGGCTTGGCTTTTCGCCATCTGTGCTGTGATTGCCTTGCGCTCGAAATCAGGAAGAGAATCGAGGAAGAACGAGAGGTAGGGCGCCTTTTCTGCCCACGCTCCCTGGACCGTCCCCACTCCTGGGACAAAA
>JAJYVN010000179.1 GCA_021791995.1 Bacillota bacterium | reverse complement strand
CACGGAAGTGCGTGCACAGTCCATCGCCGTATCCCCGGCACCAATGATGAGCACCACGTTCCCGACCTCGGGCAACGGCACATCCAGACCATGCGAGACAGCAATCCGTGCCTGCCAGAGAAACTGCTGGCCGGTAACCACACCCTTGGCATCCTCGCCGGGACATCCTGCCGTCCGCGCCTTCACAGCCCCGAAACCGAGGAAAACCGCATCGAACTCCTTGAGCAGATCGTCGACCTGAATATCCCGCCCAAGAGTCTTTTCGTAATGGATATGCGCTCCCTGGCGAGCAATACGGTCGACCTCTTCGTTCACGATTCCCTGAGGCAAGACGTAGTCTGGAATACCATCCGAAAGCAGGCCCCCGGAATACTTCTGCGCCTCGAAGACCTCGACCGCGCAGCCGCGACGCGTCAGATAGTCCGCACACGCCAGCCCGGCCGGACCAGCGCCGATCACCGCCACGCGGAAACCGGTCAGCACCGCATCATCCGGCAACGGGTCACTCGGTTCATAGGAAGGAACCTCCTTATGACCATACGCGGCGACCGCCGCAGCGTAACCCGAAACGGCCGGATCACCGTACGGCGAATTGCCCCTCTCCCGCCGCTCCTGCGCGCGCTTTGCGCGTAGCGCGTCGAATTCTTCCTTATGCCGCAGGGCGTAGTCGGCAATGTATCGTTCGATGGCACCAATCCGAACGCCCTCGCCTCGGGCGTTCAGGACACAGTGTCCCTCGCATTGATTCTCCCAAGCGCACACGCGACCGGTGCACGCACCAAGTGAATTCTTTTCGTAATCCGCCACGGCCGCCTCAAGGATACGGCCCTCTTGAACCAAACCAATGTAGGTTGGAATGGGGTTGTTATTCGGGCATCCTGAAATGCACGTCGGGTGGGGACAGAGGATACACCGCTCTGCCTCGTTGAGCAGCTCCTCCTCATCAAAGCCCACGCGGACTTCATCCCACGTTGTCAAGCGCTTCTTCTCATCCAAGTAGCGCATCGGGGTCATTTTCCACTCATCAGGCTCCAGAATATGGAGCACTTCCGCTTCATCCGGCCGCGTCTCCACGGCTGTAGTGCTTGCTTGTTGCGCATGTTCCGAAGACATCGCGAGCAAGCCTCCTTGTCTCAAATGACTGGGTTCCTCAATCCATCCGTAGTGTGTTGCACCAAGCGCTGTTTGTCAAAGGGCACACCTGCAGAGAGGCGGGCCCCCTTACGGGATGTCCGCCTCTCTGCGGCCGCTGACCCAACCGATAAGCCGAATCCTGTCGTGGACGATCATTTCTCTAGGACACCGGTTGCCCGATGCCTCCAGCGGCCAACCCGGGAGGTCGGCGGGCCGCGTCATGCCTCCCCTATTTGGCCTTGCAGCGGGTGGGGTTTGCCTAGCCAGCCGGTTACCCGACTGCTGGTGCGCTCTTACCGCACCGTTTCACCCTTACCAACCATAGCTGGCGGTCTGATCTCTGTTGCACTTTCCCTAAGGTCGCCCCCGCCGGGCGTTACCCGGCACCCTGCCCTGCGCTGTTCGGACTTTCCTCAGACGCGGCGTTGCCGCACTGCGCCCGCGATCGCCTGGTCGGGTCATGCGGTGGTCACCACGATACATCGGCCGGGCACTCCCGCGCAAGACGGACGGTCCGGTCAGCGTTGACCGTTCCCCTGCGCACGGTCGATGGCCAGATTTGCCAGGGCGTCTGCCCGCCGATTCTGACTGCGGGGCACATGCTGGATGTGGAAGGCGGAAAAGCGACGACGGAGGTCCCGAACCTGCTGCGCGTATGTGCGCAGGACATCGTTCTTCACCTCATATCGCCCTTCCACCTGACGCACCATCAATTCACTGTCGCTGAACACGTCGACGGAGGTTGCGCCAAGCTCAAGTGCCCGGGTGAGACCCCGGACCAGTGCCGTATACTCCGCAACATTGTTAGTTTGACGATCGATATACTCCGCAATCTCCGCAAGGGTAGCTCCGTCGCTTCCTTCGACCACAATCCCGATGCCGGCCGGGCCCGGATTGCCCCTGCTTGCACCATCCGTTCGGATCCGCACAACACCTTCTGCCACCTGTGCACACCACCGTTCCGCACTGCGAGGCACCACGCCCGGTGTGGACTCCACTTATGGCTCATCGAGTAACAGGCGTCCACAGTGCTCGCAGCGCACCAAGTCTTCCCCGTGTCTCAGGGTGTTGAGCACCATTGCGGAGAGTTCGACGCCGCATAGGCCACATGACGATTCGGACACCTTGGCCACGACAACGCCGTCCAGTCCGCCACGCATTCGCTCATACTCGCGCAACACCGTTACGTCAACCTGCCGCGCACGCTCCTCGCGGTCGACCTGCAGGGAGGGAAGTTGACCATCCACTTCACCCAGACGACGCTGAACCTCCTTGCTCCGCTGATCCAGTGCCGCCCGATTGCGGGCAAGGCTGTCTTCGAGTTTGGACCTCTGCTCAGAGAGGACATCCCGCCGCTCCATTGTCTCCAGGATCTCCGTCTCCAGTTCACCGATGCGCGCTTCCGTGCCGGCGATGTTCTTCTGCAGACCGTCAAGGTCTCGCGCGTTATGCATGCTGCCCCCGTAGAGGCGCTGAACGGACCGATCGCGCTCTTGCAGCTTGCCCTTGTGTTCGAGTTCTAGCACGCGCTGGTGACGCAAGAGCCGTTCCCACTCGGCCACGGTCTGCTCCAGTTGCTGCTGGTCCGTGCGAATCGCCCGCTGCAAGGCCTGAGTTCGTTCGTCGGTCATGAGTTGCCGACGCTCGAGCGTCAACGCAGAGATGCGACGATCGACCAGTTGCAACTGCAGCGTCCGACGAAGCTGAGTCCTCCAATTCACCCGATCACCTCCGCATCCGCTAAGGTTCTCGAAGCCTCGGGACGTGCCACACATCCGCACGAGGATCTGCGACCAAGACCTCCACCTCCAGTTGGGCCCTGTGGAGGGCCTCTCGAAGCTCAGCCGCCATCGCCGGTATAACGACGGCTTCGGTCGCCTGGTGGCCCGCATCAACCAAGCAAAGTCCCTTTGCCTCGGTGCCCCGCGCCTCGTGGTATCGCACATCTGCCGTCACAAGGACATCCGCCCCACGCGCGAGCGCGTCGTCCACAAAGTCCACTCCCGCGCCACCCACCACGGCGACGCGATGGATCGAACGCTCGGGATCGCCCACAAAGCGCGTGGCGGGTGACTCCAACCGCCGCGCCACCCGCGTGGCAAAGGACGAGAGGCGCACGGACCGCGGCAGGGTCCCCACAAAGCCATATCCTCGTGCTTCCCCATCGTTTTCGAGGTGAATCAGGTCATAGGCGACCTCCTCATAGGGGTGCGCGGCCAAGAGCGCCGCAACTACCTTCCGCCGAGCAGCCGCAGGCACGATGACTTCCAAGCGGAGTTCGCTCTGCCGCTCCAAGCTCCCAACCTGGCCGATAAAGGGATGGGCTCCCGCCAGCGGACGGAATGTTCCCGTACCGGGCGCAGCAAAGCTGCAATGGCTATAATTTCCCACATGTCCCGCGCCGGCGTCGGCCATGGCACGGAGCACGCTGTCCTCGTGCCCTGCGGGAACGAAGACGATCAGCTTGTAGAGCGGATCGCGCCCCGTCACCCGTAACATGGTCGGCCGCCCCGGCTCGGGCTCCACCCCCAGTGCCTTGGCAAGGTGGAAGCTGACGCCCGTCGGGGCGACGTCAAGGTTTGTGTGACAAGCGAACAGGGACACCTGTTCTCGCCCAGCCAAAAGCAGAGCGGCACCGGTTGGACTATCCTCCGTGACGCTGCGAATTGGCCGAAAGGGTAGGGGATGGTGACTAATGACCAACTCCGCCCCGGCTGCAATCGCAGCCGCAATGACGGGGCCATCCGCGTCCAGGGCACAAAAACAACGATGAACCGTTCCTTGCCGGTCCCCCACCAGCAGGCCTATGTTGTCCCATTCCTCGGCCCATGAAGGGGGCCAAAGCTCGTCCAGAACCTGGCACACTTCCCCGATCCGGGCCAAGCAACATCCCTCCCGCAGCCGATCCGTCTGTTTTATGGCGATACGGTTGACATTCGCCGAAGCCGGTGGAGGTCCTCCGCCCCTCAACGAAGGTACAGAGCAAGTACCAGAGCGGTGACGTTCAGCGTTGCGTGAGCCACCACAGACGGCCAAAGCGTTCGATAGCGCTCGTACAACCAGCACAGCCCCACGCCAGCCACACCGAGTGGAAACAGGAGTGTCAGGGAGCGGTGGGCCAGACCAAAAGCTGCTCCGGCAACGAGCGCTGCTGGCCAAAACGCCAGGCGGGACCGGACCCAGCCAAAGAGGAAGCCACGGAAGAACAATTCTTCTGCGACGGGCGCCACGCCAACCACACCGACGAAGAGCAGTATCACCGTCCATGGTCTCATAAAGGCGTGAGGATCGATCACCAAGGGGTTGTTTTGCGTCACCTGATGACCAAGGTTTGACTCCAGCGAGGCAATAAGGTCACTGGTAAGCTTCAATAACACACCGCCGCCGAAACCCGCGGCGAGAATTCCCCACCCCCGCCAACGGAACATGACGCGCAACATAGAAAAGTGGCCAGCAGCCGCCAGAGCGGCCGCCGCGGCCATCAAGAGAATCAGGGAAGACAGACCATAGGAGAGCTGCAGCAACGTGGCTTGTTCCCGGGAAACACTCGCGCCGGGGCCCACCACTAGCCGGGCGAGCGCGATGATGATGTATGAACCCAGGATCTCCGCGAGGAAGAACGTAAGAACGATCGCAAGGAAAGTGACAGGTGCGGGCGGTCGTCGGTCCGCCTCCGTCCTCCTTCGCACCACGGGGGCTACCTGCGCTCCGTACGGAGGGCCAAGAGATCGGAGTACGCCATGGAGCGCGTGTGACGCGTGTGGGTCCAGTGCTTCGGTCGGGGGCCGACGATCCCGGCCCACGTCAAAGGAATCCAGGAGTTCACGAACACCCCATACAAAGGCAGAAAGAGTAGCGCTCGCTTGGGCGCATGGTCGATCAGCACTGCGAGCACCGGCAGGACGTATTCGACCGCAGCGACAACCACCCAGAAGTTCATAGCATCCAGGTGGCGCATCACGGGATCGCGCAATGGTACGCTGGGGACAAGATAGTCCAAGAGCAAAAGGCCCGTGCCGAGCACCAGATAAAAGGGTTGGAAGAGTTGAAACATGGCCTCAATGTATAGGCGATTACCCTGGGCGATCCCCTTCCACCCCATCGAAAAGAGGTAAGAACCAGCAACGGAGGTCTGCCCCTGCACCCACCGCTTGCGCTGCGTCCAAGAGGCAGCAAAGGTTTGCACCTTTTCGTCATAACAGATCGCGTTGTGCGCCCACGCCGTCTTGATCCCGCGACTGAGAGCCTTCATGGTGAACTCGAGGTCCTCCGTAAAGGTGGTAGCCCCCCAACCGATCTCCTGCACCAGAGCGGAGGAGATGCACATCCCCGTGCCACCGAGAACCGAAGAGAAACCAAGATTATACTTCGAGAGGAACCAGAAGCGGTTCGTGAACCACACCGAAAGGGCAAAGGTGGCGCTAACCCAGGTGTCGGTGGGGTTCTTCACATCCATCCGCCCCTGGATGACTTCATCTCCACGGATGAGGTGTGCGTTCATCACGTTCAAAAAGTCCGGATCAACAAGGTTGTCTGCGTCGAAAATGACGAACGCATCATACGGCTTCTTCCGCGCATGAATCCAGCGGAAGGCATAGTCCAAGGCGTAACCTTTGCCGCGCTCCGCCGAGTTGTGACGCTCGATCACCGTGGCACCGCCGCTCGCAGCAATTGCGGCTGTATTGTCGGTACAATTGTCCGCAATGACATAGAGATCGACCAGTTCAGACGGATAGTCCAGGGCATGACAAGAGTCCAGGAGGTTGGCCACGACCACCGACTCGTTATGGGCGGGAATGACCACAGCAAATCGCTTCTGGGGGGTGTACCGCTCCCGAATCTGCCTTGTCCAAAGACCCGCAACAGGCAGCGCGATAGTATAGACAGTGTAGACAACAAAGACCCACTCGAGTGCCTGAACAACGACCCATAGCGGCCAGGGCAACGGGGGATAGACACGCGGCGGGCCGAAGACCATGCCGACCCAACCAGCGCCACCGGCGATGAGGGGCGCAATGACTCCAGACAAAGCTATCACCTCGATCCCCTGACGCAACAGGTCCATCCCATTGTAACCAGCCGGTACCGGCAGTTACAACCGAATGTAACCAGGCAAACCGCTTCTTTAAAAGATGCGCTCGGTGCCATCTCCATGCGAACGCGG
>JAJYVN010000178.1 GCA_021791995.1 Bacillota bacterium | reverse complement strand
CCCACACGCTTAACTTCATACACTTAGTATACCACATCTGTCGTTAGACGTAGATCTAATTGGTCAACAGTTGAAACCCTACATATGCGCCCCGCCCCGGCAACCGCCGCGCGCCATATCCCTAACTCCCGGGTGAGGTCTGGGTTGGTTTTGTGTTGCCTTTGGCCCGGCCCGCCCTTTTTCGGGGGAGACTAATACGGAATCGGATGGCTGCGAATGTACACGCTCTCCAGTAGACCGACTGCTGCGAAGTCAGCCAGGGTGGCACTGCCCCCCTGGCTGATGAACGGCAATGGCACTCCGGTGACAGGCAGGAGCCCCAACGCCACACCAATGTTGAGAAATGCCTGGCAGCCGATCATGGCGGCAACGCCGGCCGCCAACAAACCGCCATAGCCATCGCGGGCCCGAACCATGCATCGAAGCGCTCGCCAGGTAATGAGGGATTCCAACCCCACCGTCACCAGGGCACCATAGAGTCCGAACTGATTGCTGATGGCTGCGAAGATGAAGTCCGAAGCGCGCTCGGGAACATAGGCGAGTTGGTGTGAAACGCCTGTGCTAAACAGTCCTGTACCGTGGATGCGACCGGAACCAATTGCCACCTCGGACTCGATCGTTTGCAACCCATAGTTCAAGGCATTGGCTTGTGGATTCAGGAAGGCTGTAAGACGATTCAACTGGTAAGAGTGCAATGGAATGGGTACATTCCACCGCAGGTGGGCGATGATGAGCCCGATCACAAGCGCCAGCCCCAGGATCACCAAGAGCAACAAGCGGGATCCGGAGTATCCAGCTGCGAAGATCATCATCAATAGGATGGAGAGCAGGACCATGCTGGAACCCAAATCCGGCTCCGCCATCACCAACAGGACAGGCACTGCGGCATACAGGCCCGGCACAATGAGGTCCCGAAGGCGGCGCAGGGTACCGAGCCGCGACTCCAATACAATGGCGAGCGTGATCACGAGCAAGAGTTTGACCGGCTCGACCGGCTCCAGTTGGAGCGGGCCAACGGAGATGGAGCGTTCCGCCCCCAACTTGTCGTGGCCAAGGACAAACACAGCAAGGAGCAGGACCACCATCAGCCCATATATCCAGTGTCGCCACGCAGGTAAAATATGATAGTCCAAGTGGGCAAAGACGACGAAGGCGCAACTTCCCAATACCACCCAAAAAGCCTGGTGCAGTGCGATGGATGAGAGTCCGCTCCCTGAGACACTCGCAATCGCAATGACACCAAGGGACGCAGCTGCCAGCATCGAACTGGCGAGAACCCAATCCATGTTCCGCCACACATGCCAGGTCAATCCTTCGGCCCCCGATCCCTACCGCGATGCCTCGGTGCCGCGTCCATATCGGTCTTCAAGGCGGATTACGTCGTCCACCTCTGGAGTGCTCACCTCGAACAGGACCACATTGGTGACTGCCTCGATCCGGTGCACGGTTCCTGGCTTGAGTGTAATGGCCTGCCCGGGCCGCACGGATTGCCACTCGTCACCAACCTGAAGCCGAGCTTCCCCCTCAAGGAAATAGAGGGTCTCCATCTTGCGTTCATGGTATTGCAGGCTCAGTGCGTGTTCCGCCGTCACTTCGATGCGCTTGCCGACATAGCGATCCGTGACTGCCCACCACACCTCCCTGCCCCAGGGCTTACTTACGACGCGCATCTCGGACTCTGCCAACAACTCCACGATAGCACCCCTCTCGATGGGATCATTACAGGAGCGTATCCGGGTCCAACGCCAAGGCGGCGGCACCCACGGCGCCCACCATATCCCCAAGCTCCGCCCGAACGATGCGACAAACCGCTGCGGGGCGTTGAAAGGCGTTACGCTTGGCCCAATCCGCCGCAGGCGCGATCAGCGTATCCCACGCGTGGGTCAACCCGCCACCGATCACGATCATGCCTGGGCTGAACAGATGCAGAAGATTCATCAATCCCACGCCGTTGTATTCCACAACCCGCGCAAGAATCGCTTGAGCCGTGGGGTCCCCTTCTGCGGCTGCTTGGAGGACCACCGGCGCCGCGAGCGATTGTCCTGACGCAGCCTGGACCAACCCCGGACTTGCCCGGCCAGCAGCGACGGCCTCCTGCGCTCGATGGGCAATCGCGGTACCGGAACAAATCGCTTCCCAGCAGCCGGATCGTCCACAGGGGCAGATCTCCTGCCCATGCGCCAAGACCATATGTCCGATCTCACCCGCGGTGCGGCCAGCGCCACGCATCAGGCGCCCAGCGACCATCACACCACCACCGATGCCGGTAGAGACGGTCACATACACCATGTCCGCCACACCGCGTCCTGCGCCAAAGCGGTATTCCCCGATGGCAGCGACGTTGGCGTCATTCTCGACACGCACGTCCATCTTTAGCCGCTCCTGCAGGTAGGAGCGAATGGGAAGATTCTGGCAGCCAGGCAGGTTCGGCGGCTCGAGAAGCACACCCGCATCCGGATCCATGGGCCCCGGGGCTCCAACGGCCACTCCCGCTACATCTCCTTGCGTGAGCCCAGCGGAACGCATTGCCTCCTCCACGGAGGTAGCCAGAGCGTGCAACGCGACATCCTCTCCCTCATGGGGAGTCGGATGCAGCGAACGCCCGAGGACCTTGCCCTCCGCATCCATTGCGATCGTGAGAATCTTGGTACCCCCCAAGTCGACCCCTACGGCGATGCGCTCACCGCTCACGCCGCACCCCCTCGCTTTCGCCCCCGTCGTGGTGCCCTCCCCATTTATACAGGAAGGTGGGCCAGAGCGGCAGGAGTTTGTGGCGAAAAGCAGAATCTATCCAGACTTGCAGACGGAGAGACCGGCTGTCGTGTTATAATCGTCTTAGACGCATGGTCTCTCGGCGTACGGAGAGAGTGGAAGGAGGTGGGTGAACCGTTGGACGCGATTACACCCCTTCATATAGTCGCGCTCCTTGTCATCGCCCTGCTCATCTTCGGCCCGCGGAGACTGCCGGAGCTCGGCGGAGCTGTGGGAAAGACCATCCGAGAGTTTCAGAAGTCGATGAATGAGGCCAAGTCGCAGGTGAACAACATGACCAATTCCCTTATGCAGGATCCTAGCAATGTATCCCAGGCGAACGACGTGCAGAAGCCGAACTGAATTTTTTGTCGGTCACATCGGAGCGCCAGTGGTTGTCTTGGCCGCTGGCGCTCCGACGCGGTATAAAGTGGATGCCTCAGATTCTTGATTCGTCGGGAGGAGGGCAGGGCCGCCACCAGTGGCCCGCACGTTCTGAGTCAAGCAGGGTGGTCACCGATCGCCGCAGGGATCCTGGCTGTTCTCGCCGGGCTTTATCTTGTTAGCTGGGTAATGAAGCGTCCCAAGGGAACCAAAGAGATGCAGGCCATCTCCTCGTACGTACAGCAGGGGAGCAAGGCATATCTCGTCCGGCAATACCGGACCGTTGCCATCGTCGCCGTCATCCTGTTCCTGTTGATTGGCTTCGTCATCGGCTGGGAGACCGCGCTCTTCTTCCTGATTGGCGGAATCCTCTCCGCCGTGGCAGGGAGCACCGGGATGTTGGTTGCCGTAAATTCGAACGTTCGTACGGCCGAGGCCGCCCGGAAGGGCTTGGGCGACGCGCTGGCAGTTTCCGTCCGTGGCGGTGCAGTGACCGGACTGTTCGTGGTGGGACTCGGCCTATTGGGGGTCGGAACCCTTGAAGCGATCACCGGAAGTCCGACACACCTCATCGGATTCGCCTTCGGGGCGAGCCTCATTTCGGCCTTTGCCCGGTTAGGCGGCGGCATTTACACCAAGGCTGCCGACGTCGGAGCTGACTTGGTCGGAAAGGTGGAGGCTGGCATTCCGGAGGATGATCCACGCAACCCCGCCGTCATTGCCGACAACGTGGGTGACAACGTGGGCGATTGCGCCGGAATGGCCGCCGACCTGTTCGAGACCTACGCGGTCACGTCGGTTGCCGCGATGCTGCTCGGGGCACTGCTCTACCCACATCACCTGCAACAGGCGGTTTTGTTCCCGCTCGTTTTAGGGGCTGCTTCGATTGTGACATCCATCATTGGGATCCTCAGCGTGCGGACTAGCGGTCGCGGGAACAACCAGATCATGGGCAGCCTCTATACCGGGGTTGGCGTGAGCGCGGTGCTGTCAGCGATCGTCTTCTTCTTTGTGTCTCGGTCGATGATGCGTTGGGTCTCCCAGGCGGCGTCCCACGCGATTCCCATGGGGTACATCGGCATATTCCTGGCAGCGCTCATCGGATTGGCGCTCACAGCAGCGCTGATGATCACGACCGAGTACTACACCTCTACCGCCTACCGGCCTACCCGGTCCATCGCGGAGGCCAGTCAAACCGGACACGCGACCAATATCATCGCCGGGCTAGCGGTTGGCATGAAAAGCACCATGTGGCCAACGATCTTCATCGTGCTTTCGATCCTCGGAGCCTACGCGGCGGCCGGGATCTACGGCGTAGGTGTCGCCGCCATGGCGATGCTTTCACTGGCGGGGATGATCGTCACGCTCGACTCCTTTGGACCGATCACGGATAACGCGGGCGGTATCGCCGAGATGGCGCACCTTCCCGAGTCTGTCCGCGAGGTCACCGACGCCCTCGACGCCGTGGGCAACACAACCAAAGCCGTCACCAAGGGGTATGCGATCGGATCGGCGGCGTTGGCCGCAATCGTGCTGTTCTCGTCGTATACCCACACGCTGTCGAAAACGACCACCATTGCGTTCGATCTCTCGGATCCACGAGTCTTGGAAGGGCTCTTCCTCGGAGGCATCCTGCCCTTTCTTTTCTCGTCTCTCAGTATGGAGGCCGTCGGTCGCGCCGCATCCCATGTTGTGACCGAAGTGCGCCGGCAGTTCCGTGAGATTCCCGGCATCATGCAAGGCACCGCTACGCCAGATTATGGCAAGGCAGTCGGCATCGTGACTGGGGCCGCCCTACGTGAGATGTTCGCCCCCGCCCTGATCCCCGTGCTGGCCCCGGTACTCGTCGGGTTTGTTCTCGGTGGAGTGGCCCTGGGTGGAATGCTCGTCGGTGCCATCGTCACCGGCCTGTTGATGGCGATCAACATGACCGCAGGCGGCGCCGCTTGGGATAATGCCAAGAAGTACATTGAATTAGGTAATTTTGGTGGAAAGGGAACCGAGGCGCACGCTGCATCGGTGACCGGGGATACCGTCGGTGATCCATACAAGGACACCGCAGGCCCCGCCATCAACCCAATGATCAAGATCATCAATGTGGTGGCACTGCTGATCGCTCCCCTGATCCGGCACTGAGTTGCTCTATGCTCTCGGCACTACAGGCGCCCTCCGTATGGAGGGTGCCTGTGTTCTGGGGTACGTGACACCCCGCGTGAAAAAGGGTATATTTCGTACTTGGAAGTATCGGCTGGGAGCGGGGTGCGACCTCTGCGCAACCTCTGGCGATTCGCCCGATTTCTCCGTGCAGACACCAGGCTGATTGTTGGCACGTTAGCCGCCCTCCTGGTGGGTACGGGGGCTGGTCTCGTCACCCCCTACCTGTCCGGGCTGGCAATCGGGGATGTCAAGAGTGGGTATCTCCACGGCATTCCGCCCCTGGTGCTGCTCATCGCATTGGCCGCGCTGCTAGCCGGTGGGCTCACCTTCCTACGTGGCTATCTGTCGGAATGGATCGCTCAGCGAGCAATGTTCCGCGCCCGAGGCGAGATCTACGATCATCTGCAACGGCAAGGCTTTGCGTACTTCGATGAGGCGGAGACGGGCCAACTCATGAGCCGCGCCACCGGTGACGTCGAAGTCATGCGGCGGATGATGAGCCGCGGGCTTCCCTCCGCACTTGCCGCCCTGGTGCAGTTCGTGGGTACCGTGGTCATTCTGCTGCGCCTCAACGTGCATCTCGCCCTCGCATTGATGGTCGTCATTCCCTTCTTCGTCTGGGCGGTCCTTGCGATGACCAAGCAGATCGAACCGGCGTCGTGGCGCTTGCAACAACAGCTCGCGGATGTAACCTCGGTGCTTCAGGAAAACCTCTCGGCACAACGCGTGGTGCGAGCCTTCGCGCGTGAACCGTACGAGCAGGAGCGCTTCGACCACGAGAATCAAGGCTATCTGGGGCGAGCCATGGACGTTGCATACATCCAGGCGCAATTTCAGCCGATCCTCGGTCAGCTCCCCACCATGGGAACCGTAATCATCGTCGCCTATGGTGGTGCCCAGGTAATCAGCGGACACCTCAGTTTCAGTGATTTCATCGCGTTCTATGGGTACGTATTGCTGCTTTTGGGCCCACTGCGCATGATCAGCATGGTGGCTAGCCTGGGGGCAAGCGCCGCAGCTTCGGCCAACCGCATCTTC
>JAJYVN010000177.1 GCA_021791995.1 Bacillota bacterium | reverse complement strand
GTGGCCTGGTGCTTACGGTTTGAGGGCCGATCAGTTCCTCGACGTACATCACATCGCGGTATGCGGGATTCTTGGTACTCGTTGATGCCCACAGCGGGCGCTGCACATTCGCGCCACGGGCGGCCAGGGTCTCCCACTGCGGCCCTGTGAACACCTCTCGAAAGCGGTGGTAAAGGATTTTCGCGTTGGCGATCGCTGCCTTGCCGAGTAGGTCGGTCCGTGCTCCCTGTTCCTGCAGCAGCGCATCGACGATGACGTCGATCCGGCTGACGAAAACCGAGGCTACGGAGGGAATCGCCTCGAGCGATCGCCCATCGGCCAACGCCCGCTCGAGGCCACGAATGTATGCGTGGGCTGCCTGGTCGTAATGGGATTGGGAAAACATGAGGGTGACGTTCACGGGCACACCTGTGGCAATCAACTCCTCGATGGCAAGGCATCCCTCCGCTGTCGCCGGTATCTTGATCATCGCGTTGGACCGGTCAATGGCCTGGTACAGCCGCTTGGCTTCGGCGACGCTACCCTCCGCGTCGTGCGCGAGACGAGGCGATACCTCCAGGCTGACGAAGCCGTCGCTCCCGCGGCTGGCCGTATGCACCGGTTGCAAGAGGTCCGCGGCAGAGCGGACATCGTCCATGGCGAGGGCTTCATACACGGTTTTCGCCTCCAGCCCTTTGGCATCCAGCCGCTGGATGTCGGAGTCGTATGCAGTGCTGCCGCTGATCGCCTTTTCAAAAATGGTTGGATTGTTTGTTACGCCGCGCACGATGCCGGCGGCGATCAGGCCCTGCAGCGTTCCGTCCGTCAGCTCGGTACGGCTGATGTTGTCATACCAGACACTTTGGCCCTCGTGCGCCAGGGCTGCAAACGGGTCCTCCATGAAGGATTCCTCCTCGTCACGATGTTCCCAACCGTGTGCGCCACCATGGGGAGTATGATATCATACTCCCCATGGTGGCGCACGACATCGAGCATCATTTGGATGGGGTTCTGGCGAGGCGCTTTCTGTGGCGTATCACAAGGCGTACGATGGCCTTGTGTTGGTCCCGCGGATTCCTCTTCAACCTTAACCTTCGGCACTTTTCGGCCACAGGGACATCGGCTGTTTGGCGATCAACGGTCTGCTGACGGGACTGTTCGACATTCGCCTGTCGGGTGGCCGTGAGCGTGCACGGGTCGCGGTACCCTCGGGGCGACTCGGTTTGGGTAACGCATCGGTGCATGCCGAGGCGCGGCGTTTTAAGATGGAGCCACAACATTCCCCCTTGGGGAGCAACAGAACGTTGTGGCTTCTGGTTGAAGAGGAGGATCTGGCATGAGCGTTCATGACACCCTTGTGCAAGAGTTGCAGGCGCTTGGGCTCGGTGGTTTGGAAGCAAGGGTGTATTTGGCCCTGATGGAGACGGACCGTCCCGTGACCGGTTACCAGATCGCCAAGGTCCTGGGGGTGGCTCGAGCCAACGTCTACGACGCGCTCCGCGGCCTCTATGAGGCAGGAGTCGTATGGCAACGACGCGAGGAGGGGGGAGCGCATTACCGCCCGCTTCCTTTCGAGCAACTTGCCTTTCGGCTACGGAACGATTTGGAGGCACGAATTGCGCGCTTGATGGCGGAGCTTGGACCTTCTGGTGCCGCCGCTTCGGGGACATGGCAAGCGACGGGTTGGCAGGCCTTTGCCGATCAAGCCAACGCCCAGGTAGCCAATGCGGCGAAGGAGGTCATCATCGGCGCTTCGCCGCTTCCTGTGCAGCTTCTCAAAGGAGTGTTCCCGTCGCTCACTCTGCGTGGAGTTCGGCTGCGGTTTCATTGTTGGAGCCAGTGCCCGCCCTTGGGTTGCGGTGTCTGCCAGCCTCCGACCCCACGCCTCACGCCTCTACCGATTGAGCAACCGTCGGCGGTGCTGATTGATGGTCGGCACGTGGTGATGACGACTGGTCCGGAGCGGCGGGCCAATGTGGTTTCGACCGACGACCCGATCGTCGTCGCAGGGGTGCACTCCTTGCTGGATCCGCCCGATAGGACTCGGGGAGGGATGGACGGTGCGTGACATTCGTGTGGCACGGCTTGGCCACACCCAGGCCGATGCAGGTTACCGGGTGCTCGTCGACCGTTTGTGGCCGCGCGGCGTGCGCAAGCTGGACACCCCTTGGGATGAGTGGCTGAAGGAGGTGGCGCCGAGCACTCTCGTTCGCCAGTGGTACAGACACGATCCCACCCGGTACGAGGCTTTCAAGGAACGGTATCAGAGCGAGCTTGCCGCACAGCGAGACGCTCCTTGCATGCAGCACCTCATGGAGTTGGTCCGTACACGGCGAGTGGTCCTCTTGACGGCCTCGGTCGACCTGGAGCGGAGTCAGGTTCCCATCCTGGCAGACTTCCTCGAGCGGCAGATTCGAGGGAGTGATCCAGCTTGACGGCGTTCCGCCTGCTTTCGTCGCGGCATCACCGTTACGGTGAGCAGTTTCGGTTTCTCCGAAGTTTCGCCGCCTATTCCGTGCAGACGAGCGGGGAGCAGAGCACCATCTGGTATTGGCATGGTCACGAACCCCGCTGCCTGTTGGTGCGCGAGATGTCGGATGGCCTGGAGGTGATGGGGGAGGAGGCAGTGGCGCGCAGGATCTTCCGCACGGAGATGGCCGATGTGTTGCCGGAGGAGGCGCTACCCGATGAACCTGTTGCGCATCGCCTGCTCCACCGGCGGTACGCTGGCATTCGACCTGTACTCTTCGCCAACACCTTTGAGGGTATTGCCTGGACCATACTTGGCCAACAGATTCGCGTGACAATGGCTGTACATCTCAAGAATAACATCGCGGCGCGGTATGGTGAGCCGGTTTTTGGGTGGACCGATCCGGTTCGGTTATTTCCCCGAGCCGATCATCTTCTTACGGTGTCGGCGCAGGATCTGCAGGGACTGCAGTTGAGTCAGGCCAAGGCGACTGCGCTGCTGTCCCTGGCACGCTGCATCGCAGACGGGAAATGGGATGACGCTTCTCTCCTCGGTCAACCGACGGCCGAGGCGCTTGCGCGCTTGGAGGCGTTCCATGGAATCGGTCGTTGGTCGGCGGAGTATATCCTGTTGCGGGTGGTCGGGCACCCGGACGTGATCCCGGCGAGAGATGTAGCCTTGCAGCGTGCGTGGTCTCGACTGACCGGCACGGCTGTGCGGGAGCCTGAACTCCGGCAGGCTGGTGCGGCCTGGAAGGGCTGGCGGAGTGACTTCGCCTTCTACCTCTGGCTCGATAACCTCGCATACCGCAAAGCCAGATGATGCTTCCGTGAACCACGGCGCATGAACCTCGAATGTCCATGACGAGATGGTACGCGCGCAGTTCTTGCGGCATGTCGGGGCATGGATGGCCAGAAAAGAACGGTGCGCTCGTGCACGCGCCCGCCGATACCGGTGCGCATCAGCATTGACCCCGCTCCATACAACCATCACGAAGTACAGGGGTGCCTGGCACCCCTGTACTTCGTTGGTCCATCCGGATCCCGGATCACACCGACAGCGGTCACTGGTCGCGGAGCAATGCGTCCAGCTTGCTTCCCTTGTCGATCCGGTTGAGGACGAGACCGACAACGATCAGATACAGCCACGCCAGCAGGGAGAAACCGCGCCCGAAGGAGTACTTGGAGAACTGAATGTGTCCGACCAAAGCGCTATGCGTAATCCCTGGCAACACCACCACCGCGGAAAGGAAGAAGATCACCAAGTTGAGCACGGAGTAAGCGATCGCGGGTGTGTACCAGCTTCGCAGTCCCAGGAGGTAGATGGCTGAGATTAGAATATACACGGCGACCTCTGTCTCTAACCAGAAGGTGACCTCTGCGGTTTGGCCAGGGCTGGCAAAGAGATGCGCCGCGGCATCGAGCAGAGCAAGAATAACCATGGAAAATCGGATCCACTTCAGACCACTATATGCCCCATCTTGTGCCGTCTCAACTCGATCCGTCCTGTCATCGTTGCCTCTACCACGGATCACTGTTGCTGCCATCGTTGCGACACCGCCCTTCGAATGATCCATCCGCGATCTACTCTAAATACGGGGCGGGTGAGCTGGTAGGATCCTTTGGACGCATTCGACGAGGTCCATCCAGCGCACATCGGTTCAGGAAAGGGAGATCAAAGGACGGATCCGGGTGATGCATGCCTCCCTGCGGTTCCACCGACGCGCGAACGTCACGGAGACAACGGTACAAGATGCCCTGCCGGTGGAACTTGGCATAAGGATGGCGTTTTCCGATATCCTGGGACTTGGCAGGTGGCTAACGCTCCGGTTTCTCCTTGATGTGCTCGGCGAGCATTGCTGTCATCTTGATGGAGCAAGGGATCGTAACGGTCTACGGTTATCGTGTCGATTGCAGTCGTCACGTCCTGTCATGTATGGTACGGAGCAAGCGTTGCCTGCACACGGTCGTGGCTCCTTGGCTCTGGCTGGGGCACCGCTTGGGGTTCCGCGTCGGGAACCGCACCGGGCATCGCAGGTGTGTGTAAACGGGCCGGTTTCGACGGGAGGCCTCGGAAACGCCCCCAAACGGTCCGCCACGGCGAGGGCAGGACACACGCAAGGGGGAGCCACTCATGCCATGTGATCCGGCGCTCCTCGTGGGGATGCCCCTTTTTGCAAGCCTTTCCGAAGAGGCCATGGCTGACCTTGCGGCGGCCACGATGATTCGTCATTACCACAAGGGCATGTTCGTGTTCATGGAAGGAGAACCGGCAGAGCGGTTCCATTTGGTTGTCGATGGTCGCCTGCGCGTCTTTCGGGGTACGCCCGAGGGTGACGAGCAAACGCTGCAGGTCTTGGAGCGCGGAGAACTCTTAGCCATCACTTCGCTCATCAACGGTCGTCCGTACCCGGCATCCGCTGAGACACAGACGGATGCTCAGGTGGCAGCCATCGATCGGTCGGATGTGGCGCCTTTGGTGCAAGCCCACGGGGATTTGGCGTGGATCCTGCTGCAACAAGTCACCAGGCGCCTGGCGTGGGCCGAGGGCAGGATCTACGATCTCGCCTTGCGAAGGGCAACGGGCAGAGTTGTCTCGGCGCTCTTGCAGTTTGCGCAAGAGAAGGGAGCGCCGGACGGTTCCGGTCGGCTGATCGTTACAATGCCGCTTACGCATCGTGAAATCGGTCAACTCACGGGCGTGTCGCGGGAGACTGTCACGCGTACGTTCGGTCAGCTGCGTGGAGATGGGGGACTGCAGTGGACCGACGATGGTCGCCTGGTGCTCGATCCTGCGAAGCTCGATCCATGGCTCCATCGGTGACCGTGGCGGTCGACTCCATCCGCCGCCACGGTCACCGATGCGCCTTCGCGCCGTCCTAAGGATTGACGCGTCGTTGTTGGATCCAGTATTCGCCGATTGCGTCTGCCGCCAGACGGCCGTCACGGATGGCATGGACCACGGTGTATGCACCACGGACCACGTCACCACCGACGAAGACGCCCGGGAGGTCCGTTGCTCCCGATTCTCCGTGGGTGCGCACCGTCCCGTCCGGCCGAAGAAGTTCGGGGTGACCGAGGTCGGCACCATGGACGGAGTAACCGACGGCCAGCAAAACCATGTCGCACGCAATCTCGTGCTCACTGCCGGGGATCGGTTCCGGGCGCGGACGCCCCCCGTGTTCCGGTTGGACCAAGCGCATGTTCACCAGTCGGGCCGCCCGCACATGTTTCGAGTCATCCTGGAGGAATGCGACCGGGGTTGCCAAGTAATCGAAACGGACGCCTTCTTCTGTGGCCAGTTCGATCTCAATGTCACGCGAGGTACTTTCTGCTCTGGTTCGGCGATAGACGATGCGGACGTCCTCGGCCCCTAAGCGGATCGAGGTGCGGGCAGCGTCCATGGATGTGTTGCCGGCGCCGATGACCAGGACGTGACGTCCCACCTTGGGTACTTCACCAGGATCGCCTGCGAGGGCGCGTTTCGCTTGGCGGAGAAAGCTCTGTGCCGTCATGATGCCCTCTGCGTCCTCTCCGGGAACGTCCAAGCGACGCGCCACTTCGGCGCCTACACCCACAAACACGACCGCATACGCGCTACGGAGGTCATCCAGATGCACGTTCTTGCCAAGGGCCTGATGATAGCGGAAGGTGACACCCTGTTTGGCGATGCGGTCGACCTCCTGATCGACCATGTGTTGGGGGAGCACGAACTCCGGGATGCCGTCGGCCAGAAGCCCTCCTGGATAGGACATCGCCTCATAAATAGTGACATTGGCCCCGCGACGGCTGAGCATATCGGCGCAGGCCAGACCCGCCGGTCCCGCCCCGACAACGGCAACGCGCAGGTCGTCTAGCGCGGTGTCTTCGGGTGGGCCGTCCGCCGGTTCGTACCCCGGAACGATGGCGGCAC
>JAJYVN010000006.1 GCA_021791995.1 Bacillota bacterium | reverse complement strand
GAGGGACGATGGCAGTGATCGCACTAGAGGGAAAGACGATCGGGTGGGCGCTGTGCGGATCGCACCACACGCTCGCCCGGGTGCTTCCGGTGATGGCGGAAGTGGCGCGCTCTGGGGCGCGGGTGATTCCTGTTGTCTCAGAGACGATCACCTCCACCGTCACCCGTTTTGGCGGACCAGAGCATTGGCTGAGCGCCATCACTGAGTCGGCGGGACAACCGCCGCTGACCACAATTCCGGAGGTTGAACCGTTTGGGCCGGATCGGACCTTGGACGCCCTGATTGTCGCTCCGTGCACGGGTAACTCCTTGGCCAAGATGGCCAACGCCGTGACGGACTCGGCGCCACTCATGGCGGTCAAGGCCCAACTTCGGGGCGGAGGTCCCGTCGTGCTCGGGATTACCACCAATGATGCCCTTGGTCTCAATGCTCGCAACTTGGCAACGCTCCTGGTAGCGCGCAACGTCTTCTTTGTCCCATTTGGTCAGGATAATCCCGAGACCAAGCCCACAAGCCTGGTGGCCCACTTTGAGTTATGCGCCGATACACTCCGTGCGGCGTTGGCTGGCCGGCAGCTGCAACCGCTTCTTGTTCCGTGGTGATGGGCCGTATTGCCGGGGGAAGGGATGCGATGTACAGTGAGGCCCGTTGGGGTCGGGGATCGAGGGCGCGGACGGAGGCTTGGAACTGGTGGGGTTGCGCGTCGGAGTCGTCGGTGCTTCCGGTGCGGTTGGTCAGACGCTATTGCGGATCCTGGAGGAACGCCGCTTTCCGCTCGATACGCTGCGGCTTTTGGCGACGGAGCGGAGTCGCGGGCGCATCATCCGGGTGGGCGAACGCGAGGTCGAGATCGAGGTTGTCCGCAGCGGATGCTTCCGCAACCTGGACTTATGTTTTTTGGCGGTCCCGGGCTCTCGGGTGAGCCGCGAGCTGGCTCCGCAGGCGGTGGCGGAGGGTTCAGTGGTTATCGACAAGGGAAGTGCCTTCCGGATGGATCCGGATGTGCCCTTGGTGGTGCCAGAGGTCAATCCGGATGCGGCACTGGGGCACCACGGAATCATTGCAAGCCCCAACTGTACGACAACTCCGTTGGTCATGGTGTTGCAACCACTGCGGCAGTCGGCCGGTCTGCGACGGGTGATCGTCTCCACGTACCAATCCGCCTCGGGCGCTGGCCAGAAGGGGTCAGACGAACTGCGCCAGGGGTCCATTCAGGCACTCCATGGGCACGAGGTCCCGCACGCGGTGTTCGGAACACCCTTGGCGTTCAACGCGGTGCCGCAGTGCGATCAGTTTGCGGAGGATGGCTATACGCTCGAGGAGTGGAAGTTGGTCCGGGAGAGCCGCAAGATTCTCGGTGCTCCCGAGCTGCGGCTCGTCGCCACGGCGGTACGGGTACCGGTGTTCGTGGCGCATTCCGAGTCGGTGTATGTGGAGACCGACCGCCCGCTTTCGGTGGATGAGGTGCGATCCATCCTTTCGGTTGCACCTGGGGTGTTGGTGGAGGATGACCCTGCGCGGGCCGTGTTCCCGACGGCTCTCCGAGCGCAGGGAACCGACGAGGCTCACGTGGGCCGTATTCGACGCGACCTGGATGAGCCGACAGGGCTGCACCTCTGGGTGGTTGCGGATAACCTTCGGAAGGGTGCCGCGACCAATGCCGTGCAGATTGCTGAACTTCTGACTCGCGGGGGCTTGTAGGCGGGTGCAGCGCCCACCCGGCCGCCGCGCTGGGAGGGCCCACTGGTGCGCATCATCGTGCAGAAGTTCGGGGGAAGCTCCCTTGCGACCGTCGCTTACCGCGAGATGGTGGCTGACCGTGTGGCGGCGGCGATCGATCGGGGTTTCACCCCGGTGGTGGTGGTTTCCGCGATGGGGCGCTCCGGTGCGCCCTATGCGACGGATACTCTGTTGACCCTGGCGCGGGAGGCCTATGCTGACCCCCCGGCGCGCGAGATCGACCTTTTGATGTCTTGTGGCGAGATTATCTCTTCGGTTGTGATGGCGGGGACCCTGCGTAGCCGCGGGATGCCTACGGTGGTTCTGACGGGTGGGCAGGCCGGAATCACAACCGACACGCAGTTCGGTCGGGCGCGCATCCTGCGGGTGCAGCCGGATCATCTGCGGCGGCACATGGATCGCGGCGACCTTTGTGTGGTGGCCGGCTTTCAAGGGGTGGCCGAAACGGGGGATGTGACCACCCTGGGGCGTGGCGGATCCGATACCACCGCCGCAGCCTTGGCGGTGGCGCTGCGTGCGGAGCTCGTCGAGATCTACACCGACGTCGACGGCATCAAGACGGCAGACCCGAGGATTGTGCCTGAGGCCCGCACCCTGCACGTGGTGTCCTATGAGGAAGTCTTTCAATTGGCAGAGCAGGGGGCACGAATTGTGCATCCGCGCGCGGTGGAACTTGCGATGCGTGCCAACGTCCCCATTCGCGTGCGCAGCACGTTTTCCGACCCGGACGAAGATGAGGGTACACTGATCGCGCACACCTTTGAGGTGAGTGGAGAGTGGCCGGAACGGGGACGGGTTGTCATCGGTGTTGCTCAGTCGGCGAATATGGTACTGTGTTCGGTCGAAGAAGGCGGCGGGGCTGAGGCAGTTCCGATCTTCCGCTCCCTCGCCGATGCGGGAATAAGTGTGGACCTGATCAACGTCTCACCGGACCGCAATCGCTTTGTGGTGCACCGGGAGGATGCCGAGCGTTCGCGGCGCATTCTGGAGGGGCTGGGCGTTACGGTGAAACTCCGCCCTGATTGCGCGAAGGTGTCCGTCGTGGGTACGGGGATGCGGGGTCTTCCGGGTGTGATGGCCCTGGTGGCGGAAGCCTTACGAGGTGAGGGGATTCCGATCCTGCAAACCGCGGATAGCCATGTGACGATTTCTTGTCTGGTCCCCGCAGATCAGATGGAGTGTGCGGTGCTCGCGTTGCACCGTGCGTTTCACCTGGGGGATCTGCACTGAGGAGCGATGCGTGTTGGTGGAAGCGCAGTCTGCTTATGGCCAAGTGATCACGGCGCTCGTCACTCCGTTCACACCGGAGGGGGCGTTGGATCGGGTGGCAGCCGCGGATCTCGCCGCCGACCTGGCGCGACGTGGTTCGGATGGACTCGTTGTAGCGGGGACGACAGGTGAGTCCCCAACCCTCAGCGAACGAGAAAAGCTCGACCTTTGCCAAGCGGTTCGAAACGCGGTCGATGGTCGGAGTTTTGTCTGGCTGAATACGGGTACGGCGGACACCGCCGGCAGCATTCGCTTGATGGCCCAGGCGCGATCGGCCGGGGCCCAAGGGATCATGGCGGTCGTTCCTTACTCCTCCAAGCCTCCTCAACAGGGCCTCATCGAACACTTTCAGGCCATCGGCCAAGCGACCGATCTTCCGATGATGGTGTACAATGTTCCGGGTCGCACTGCGACCAACCTTTTGCCGAGTACGCTGGAGGCGGTGGCACGTTCCACGCCCAACCTGGTCGCTGTCAAGGAGGCAAGTCACGACCTGGAACAGGCGGCAGAGATTCGAAGGCTGCTTCCGCCGCCGTTCGTCCTATACAGTGGTGAGGATGGATTGACGTTGCCGATGCTTGCGATCGGTGGCGATGGAGTGGTCAGTGTCGCGTCGCATCTGGTGCCGGAACGCATTCGGGAAATGATGGATCGTTTCTGGGCCGGTCGGGTGGCGGACGCGACGCGCATCCACCTTGCGCTCCTCCCGCTTGTGCGCGCGTTGTTTGTCAGCGCGAACCCTATTCCGGTGAAGTATGCGTTGGGGCTGGTCGGTCGGTCGGTCGGTCGTCCACGGCCTCCACTGTGTGAACTTGACGACGCAGGCGCTGCTTTGGTGCGGCAAGCGCTGCAAGATTGTGGGTTGGTTCGGAGCTAGGGGCGAAGCGAGAAAAGGGGGGGTGCCGTATTCGGCACAGGGGAAGACACACAGAGAAGAGGCAGCCAGCGGCGGATATCAGTCGGCTGATTGTGACGCCGCTCGGGGGCGTCGGTGAAATCGGCAAGAACATGACGGTAGTCGAATTCGGGGAGGACGTGCTGGTCATCGACTGTGGCCTCGCCTTTCCGGAAGACGACATGTTGGGGATCGACCTGGTGATACCCGACATGAGCTACCTGTATGGGCGCAAGGAGAAGCTGCGCGCCATCCTCCTCACGCACGGGCATGAGGATCATGTGGGCGGTATGCCCTTTCTCCTGCGCGAGGTCAAGGCTCCTGTCTATGGGAGTCGACTGACGCTCGGAATGGTGGAACGCAAGCTCGGCGAGCACAACCTGCGTCTGCCACCTGAATCGCGACCGTTTACAGAGGGGGAGCGGCTCCGGCTGGGCTGTTTTGAGGTGGAGCCGTTCGCTGTCACGCACAGCATTCCGGGAGCCCTGGGATTCGCCATCCATACGCCGGAGGGCACGATCGTGTTTACGGGGGATTTCAAATTTGATCTCACACCCGTGGGGGGCGAGGTTTCCGACTTTGCGACGCTGGTGCGACTCGGCCGCGAGGGCGTGCTGGCACTCTTCTGCGATAGCACTAACGCTGAGCGTGTCGGGTTCACTCCGTCCGAACGAACGGTGGGTGGCACCATCGAACGCATCGTGCGGGAGGCCCCCGGCCGCGTGCTTGTTACTACCTTTGCCAGCAACGTGCACCGCATTCAGCAGGTCATGGACGTTGCGGTTGGCTGCAAGCGGCGTGTCGCGGTTGTGGGCCGCAGCATGGAGAACACCGTGCAGGTTTCGACCCGACTTGGCTACCTCCATGTTCCCGACGGGCTCCTTCTGCCCACCGAAGCGGTCAACCGCACCCCTCCCGAACGCGTTATTGTGCTGACGACGGGTAGCCAGGGTGAGCCCATGTCTGCCTTGTCACGTATGGCTTCGGGGGAGCACCGTCAGGTGGATCTGATCCCTGGTGATACGGTGATCCTCGCGGCCACGCCGGTACCGGGCAACGAAAAGATGGTGCACCGCACGATCGATAACCTCTATCGCATGGGTGCGCGGGTGATTTACCAGCGCGAGGCGGGGGTGCACGTGTCAGGGCACGCCAACCGTGAGGAACTCAAGCTGATGATGACGCTCGTTCAGCCGAAATGGTTCATTCCCGTGCATGGGGAGTATCGTCACCTGATCGAGAATGCGGCCATGGCGCGCGAGATCGGCGTTGCGGATGATCATGTGCTGGTGGGAGAGAACGGAACGAACTTTGAGTTTTCGGGCGACGGTTGCCGTGTGGCGGGCAAGGTCGCCGCGGGCGCGGTATTGGTGGATGGCTTGGGTGTGGGGGATGTCGGCAATGTGGTGATGCGCGATCGAAGGCTTTTGGCAGAGGAGGGCATCCTGGTCGTCAGTTTGGCGATTCGCCGGGAGGATGGGGCGGTTGTCGGCGGGCCCGATATCGCCTCGCGTGGGTTTGTCTATATGCGCGACTCTGAGGACCTGATGGAGGAAGCTCGGGCGAGGGTGTTGGAGGTCGTGTCGGAGCGGACGAAACGGAACGGCGCGGACTTGGGCGGAATGCGGCAGACGATCCGGGACGCACTCGGCCAATTTGTGTTCGAGAAGGTCCGGCGTCGACCGGTTGTCCTCCCGCTCTTTGTTGAGGTGGACTGACGGTGGTAGGTAGACGTCAGGAGCGACGGGTCGAGTGGACGCGTTGCTCCCGGCGCGTGATCAGGGAATCGGCAAAGCCGGGGGGGCCAGCCACGGCGCGAAGGGCCCGTTGCGGCAATCGGTAGGCGGGCCCATGACCGGGGATGAGGATCTCCGTCGGGAGTTGCGCCAAGATGGCCAATGAGCGCCGCCCCGTCAGTTCGCTGGAGGACCGCCAGAAGTTGGGTGGCAGGATGTCCATTCCGGCAACGCGCGCGGCATCCCCGACGACCAAGATCCCGTCCGCAGGCCGGAAGAAGGCCAACGAATCCGCAGTGTGGCCAGGGACCTCAATCACGCGGAATCCGGCCACCTCGTCGCTGTCACGGAGGATAGATGGAGTCACCGGAGGCGCGCGCCGCCCCAAGAGCGTGGCGCGCAGGGTGCGCAGCTTACCGGGGGATGCGTGTTGCCCGAGGATCGCAGCGGCCGGTTGGGACGAAAACACATCAGCTCCGCTCGTTAGGGCCAGCCAATGGGCTCCCCCGGCGTGTCTCCAGTCGGAATGCGTCAGAACGATCTTTTGTATACGATCGGGTGCAATGCCGATCGCCTGCAATTGTTTCAGAAGACGCGGTCCGTCGTGTGAGGAACCCGCGTCAAAGAGCGTCACCTCTGGCTCGGTCACCAAGGTGACGTTGGCGGCAGCGCGGAGAAGATACACACCACGTGAGAGTTCCACCTTCGTGCGTCCCTCCCCGGGCGCCCCTAAGTGCGGTGGAATTCGTCGTGCGCGTTAGAATGACCTGCTGGGTGTATGGGGTTCAGTCCAGACGCACCCTGGCTGCCATCGAGGATTGAGGTAGTCGCGTGGCTCGGTGGAGCAGAGGCGCACAATCCGTAGTTGTCCGTTCCGATCACGAATCATGATCAGGGTTCGCGTACGATCCAGCACGACAACCGTGTTGTCCTCTGAGGGTTGCTGCCAGGTGACTTCGGGTGGCTGCACGCTGTAGAGAATCACTGCTCAAAGCCCCCTTCCACTGGTATGCATGGAGTGCAGTGCTGAAAGCGCTTCGGCCATGCCGCCCACCTCGTGGATCAGACCCTCGCGGACGGCATCCTTTCCCACCAGAATGGTGCCAACATCCCTGGCCAGTTCCCCCGTGCGGAACATCAGTTCACGGTACCGCTCCTGACTGATGCGCGAGTTGGCCACCACAAAGTCAATCACTCGGTCCTGCATCTTCTCTAAGTACTCATAGGTTTGGGGGACCCCGATCACCATCCCCGAGATGCGAATGGGGTGAATCGTCATGGTCGCTGTGGATGCGATGAAGGAGCGCCGTGCCGCTACGGCGATTGGAACGCCGATGGAGTGGCCTCCCCCGAGAACCAGGCTGACGGACGGGGTGGCCATGGTGCGAATCATCTCTGCGATCGCAAGTCCCGCCTCAACGTCGCCCCCGACGGTATTCAGGAGGACCAGGACCCCGGTCACTCCTGAATCCTCTTCAATTGCCACCAGCTGGGGCAGAACGTGTTCATACTTCGTGGTCTTGTTCTGGGAAGGCAGGCTGACGTGGCCCTCGACCTGGCCGATGATCGTCAGAACCTGGACCGAACTCTTGGGCAGGGGGAGCCGTTCGCTCTCCGCTTGCGGTGCAGCGGTCTCCGCACCCTCTTCCGGATCGGTTCCCTGGTTCACTTCTGTCCCTTGACCCGTGCTGACCTCAGGAACCCGGGTGGTTGTCATGGGGTCAGTATGCCCCGATGAACGGAGATCGATCAGCGAAATGGGGGGTACAGGTGTTTGCAACCGGTGCTATACTTGCGGTACAGAGAGATGCGCTCCTCTGGGCCCACGCGGTCCTGTTGGGGGTACTCCAGGGACTCACCGAGTTTCTCCCGGTGAGCTCGTCGGGGCACCTAGCGCTGGCCGAGGCGATCTTTCACCTGACGCAGCCGGGACTGGCCTTGGAGGCGGGTCTGCACCTGGGGACGCTTTCTGCCGTCCTCTGGGTCTATCGTGGCGATCTCGGGCGGTGGACGGCTCTGGCGCGCCCGAGTGGTGAGCGGGTGTCACTCTGGATCGTGGCGGTGGGGACGCTTCCGGTGGCTGTGGCGGGGCTTCTAGCCAGTTCCATCGTGGATCGGCTCTTTGCATCGCTGGGGGCCGTCGGTGGGGGATGGATCCTGACCGGGGTCGTCCTGCTCCTTGGCGCGCGGCACCGCGCGGGAAGCCGTACGGCAGGGGAACTCCGCTGGGCCGACGCGCTCTGGATTGGGTGCGCCCAGGCGCTGGCCCTTGTGCCGGGGATCTCGCGGTCTGGTGCCACCATCGCGACCGGAATGTGGCGTGAGCTCAAGCCCGTAGAGGCAGCGCGCTTCTCCTTTCTCCTGTCGATTCCGGCAGTGACGGGTGCGGTGGTCCTCGAGATCGGTGGACTCTGGAACGCGCTTGCGAGCGGAGGAGGATGGACGATTTGTCTGGCGATCGCCGTCGCGCTAGCAAGCGGGGTGGCAGCGATACGGTACTGCGTGGGCGTTCTAACAAGAGGCGGTCTGGCTTCCTTCGGCTATTACTGTCTCGCTCTGGGCGTTCTAACACTGCTCCACGCGGTCGTGGGGGCATGAAGGGCAAGACGGGAACGCTCCCGGCGTCAGTCCGCAGGGATGTTTCCATCGTGCTTTTAACGGCGCTCGGCGTGATTGGTTTTGTTGCCCTCTACACCCATGCTTCCCTGGTCCTGCGCTTGCTGGCAGCAGTGCTGCACGGGACCGTTGGGCGAGCCGCGCCCGCTTTACCTGCTCTGGCCTTGGTCGTTGCGGTTCTGCTTTTACTATCCCGTCGCGTGGTTTTCAGCGTTTGGCACTGGACAGGAGTGGCGGCCTTACTGGTCGCCGCGACGGGTGCGTTCGGTGATGGACCTGGGATGCGCGCTGGCTTTCACATTGGTTGGTATCGTTCGGGCGGTGGGTTGATCGGTTGGTTTGTGGACTGGGTGTTGCATGGCCTCTTTGGACCCGTGGGACTCGTCGTGGCACTGATCACCATGGCGGTGCTTGGGCTTCTTCTGGCGGTTCAGTTCTCCTTGCGGCGGGCATTGGGCTTGCCGGTGACGGCCACCATTCAGGCCGGTCGTGCCATCGGGCGCTTTGTCACCGAGCCTGTTCCGGATGAACCGGGGGCGGCGCGACCCGAGCCACTTCGCCGTCCGGCAGCGTTGCCGCCATCGGTGGTGGAGGTGGAACCGCCGGTCGTGGAGTCGGAACCACCGACGCCCGAACGCACGGCTTCCACGTCGGCGCCTGCGGTGGACGATGACCTGCCGGACCTGATCGGGCAGCGCCATCCGACCCGCAAGGTTGAGGAGTCGCACGGCCCATATGTTTTTCCGCCGATCGATCTCTTGGCGCGCGGGACGGCGCAGCGGCGACAGCCGGCACAGGACGTCCAACGAAGCCAGGTTTTGGAGGAGGCGATGCGGAGCTTTGGCGTGGAGGCGCATGTGACGGAGGTTGCACAGGGGCCAGCCGTGACGCGGTTCGAGGTGCAGCCAGGCAGTGGTGTCAAGGTCTCGCGTATCTCGGCGCTGGCGGATGATATCGCTCTGGCGTTGGCCGCCCCGGATGTGCGGATCGTCGCTCCCATCCCTGGAAAGTCCGCTGTGGGGATCGAGGTTCCGAACACCGTTGTTACCCCCGTATACCTACGCGATGTGCTGGAGTCCTCGGTGTTTCGAACGGCCGCATCTCCCCTCACGGTCGTGTTGGGGCAGGACATCGCGGGCCGGCCGGTGGTGGCCTCCTTGGAGCGGCTGCTGCACGTCTTGGTGGCCGGGGCGACGGGATCGGGCAAGAGCATCGCCTTAAATTCGATGCTGGTGAGCTTGGTGTATAAGGCGCGGCCGGATCAGGTCAAGTTCGTGCTGGTCGATCCTAAGATGGTGGAGCTCTCCGCGTACAACGGCATTCCGCATCTCTGGAGCCCCGTCATCACCGACCCGAAGCGAGCTGCGGACAGTCTGCAGGCCGTTGTCAAGGAAATGGAGAATCGGTACGCCCTCTTTACGACAGCGGGCGCACGGGACATTGGTCGGTTCAACGCCTTGGCGCGCGAGCACGGTGAGGAATTGTTGCCCTACGTCGTCGTGGTGATCGACGAGCTTGCGGATCTGATGCTTGTGGCCCGGGCCCATGTGGAGAGTGCCATCCAGCGTCTCACCCAGATGGCGCGCGCAGCGGGAATCCATCTCATCGTTGCGACACAACGGCCATCCGTGGATGTGATCACTGGCGTGATCAAGGCAAACATTCCGACGCGTATCGCCCTCGCTGTCTCCTCGCAGGTGGACTCGCGGACGGTGATCGATGTCGGCGGTGCCGAGAAGCTGGTAGGACGGGGGGATATGCTCTTTCGTCCCATGGGCGAGCAGAAGCTCCTTCGCGTGCAGGGTGCCTTCATCCGCGAGACAGAGGTCGAGGCGGTGATGAACTTCGCGCGGCACTCGGCAGAGCCCGAGTATCATGAGCTTATCACGAATGCGGAGGGGGAGGGGACGGAAGAGGCGGGGGATGGGGATGGAGACGCCCTGTTCGTAGATGCCCTCCGTATTGTTGTAGAGAGTGGACAGGCCTCGGTTTCCAACTTGCAACGGCGCCTGCGTGTCGGCTTTACGCGAGCTGGGCGACTGATGGACATGCTGGAACAGAGCGGGTATGTGGGGCCACACCAGGGATCGAAATCCCGTGAGGTGCGGATGACGGTGGAAGAGTTTCATCAGCGATACGGAGATCGGCCCTCGCACTGACCACGCGTGAAGGTGCTCCTGGGCGGGCAAGATACCGCACAGGGGGATATCGCGTGAAAACGAAACTACTCGTCGCGACACTGGCCATGCTTGCGCTTGTGGCAGGGTGTGGGGTGGGCAGTCGGACCATGCCGAATCCAGGCAGCGGACCGCTCAAGATACTGGTCTTTTATGATCAGAGTGCGGAACCGACCACGAACACGGCACAGATCCTTCCGCTTCTGGCTCAAAACAAGTCGGCGATCTCGGCGCTCGCGCCGCTCTGGTATAAGGTCATGCCTGACGGATCGGTGCGGGATCTCAGCGTGAATGGCCTTAAGTCCTGGGCCAAGTCCCATGGCATCGCACTCATGCCTTTGGTCGTGAACTACGGTGGGACGGGCCAGTTTCTATTGAGTGCGTCGGCGCGCTCCACCGCCGTGAGCCAACTAGCGTCGATCCTCAAACGGGAAAACTACGCGGGCCTCAACATCGATTTCGAGCTCCTCAAGCCCGATGCGCGCGACGGGTTGACGCTCTTGATGCAGTCCCTTTACACCCAGGTTCACGCTATGGGGAAACAGCTCTCCGTGGACGTGATCCCGTCTGGCACGACGAGGAAGGCCAACACTGGCGTATATAACTACCCGGCGCTCGCCAAGGCATCCAATGAGATTGTTCTGATGACATACGATGACCACGATAGCGGATCGGCTCCGGGCCCGATTGCCCCCTTGGCTTGGGTTACACAGCGCGTGAACGAGGCCTTGCGCATTGGGGTTCCGCCCCAAAAACTGATTGTTGGTCTGGCCGACTACGGATACGACTGGCCGGCCGGGTCGACCAAGGCTGCCACGCTTCCCCTCTCGACGATCGAGCAATGGATCACCTCCGGCAAGGCACGGATCAGCCGCCTGGCGGATGGATCACCGCACTTCACCTATTCGGTCAACGGGGTGGTGCACACGGTGTGGTACGAGGACGGCGTGGCGATCGTACCCATCGTTCAATTGGCACGCAGCAAGGATGTCGAGGGCTTGGCGCTGTGGCTCGGCGGCTATGAGACAACGAACTACTGGAAGGCGCTCCGCGGCGCTGCCGGGACGGGACCGAGCACGACAACGATTCGGGCGGGATCGAAGAGCAGTGCATCGGCCATTCCAAAGCCATCCTCCGCTGCCCGCCCTGGACGGGTCGGTGGATCGTCGACGGCATCCGGTTCGAAGGCAGGTAGCTCCAAGGCTTCGAGCAGTGCTGCTTGATGCACGGGGCCGCCCGGGCGGGCGGCCTCTTCTTAGCCCCTTTTCAACTGCTGGGCTGGGAGGCACTGGCCAACACGTGTTCCATGCGTTGGGCCAGCGCTTCCGTCTCCTGCAGGATCGTCTTCAATCGTTCCAGGTTCTGCACCCACTCAAGAGCCAGTGCAGTGACACTGTCCTGGCCCTTGTTCTCAGAACGTTGCGGCTTTTGGCCGGAGGAGGAAAGAGCCTCCAGAAGTTCTGCGACAAAGACCGGGGGCAAGCTCAGGCTGTCGGCGCTACGACCGCCAGAGCTACTTGAGTGTTGCTCAGCCTTGCCCAACGCCTGCAGCAGTTTTTGCGCATCTTCGGCGCTGGTCTGCGACTTGGACGAACCCTTTTGGGCCTTCATGAGGGCCAAGACGAACGGGGGAAGGTTTCCCTCCGAGCCAGAGCCCTGCCCATCCTGAGGGGTCTCGTTGCCGCTCTGTGCGCCCTGCGCCTTTTGCAGCGCTTCGGTGAGACGCTGTATCCATTGTGAATCCAAAGCAAAGCCACCCCCGTCGTTCGGAATCTCCTGGGTGTAGCTTTGGCTGCGGGGGCTCACTGAATACTGGTGGCAACGTATCGGTGCAATGCGTCCAGGAGACGTCGAGCGACGGCCCCCGGTCGACCTTCCCCGATGGTGCGACCGTCCACGCGTACGATGGGGAGCACCTCCGTATTGGTCCCGCTCACAAAGACTTCCTGTGCCGCGTAGAGTTGACTTAGGAGAACGCCCTCTTGGCGGAGCGGGATGCCGTCGCGCTGGCAGATCTCAATGAGAACATCCCGTGTGATCCCCGACAGGATGTGGGGTCCACTTGGATGCGTCCAAATCTGACCGTTGAGTACGACAAACGCATTGGTTGCGGACCCCTCGGTCAGGACGCCGTCCCGCACAAAGAGTGCCTCTTGGGCACCGGCCTCTACGGCGGCCTGTTTGGCAAGGGTGTTGAGTAAAAGTCCAATCGATTTTACGTGGCACATGTGCCAACGCCGATCGGGGACGCTGATTGCGGCGGCTCCTTCCTGGATGCTGCGCGGATCCGGGACCGGTGTGGGGCGCGCCGCAGCGAAAACCGTGGGATGGGCTTCTGTCGGAAGGACGTGGGAACGTGGTCCGGCGTGACCGCGTGTCACGGAGAGATACACGCTGGCATCGGCCATTCGGTTCCGCTGCAGGACCCCTTGCATCGCCGCCCGCAGTTCCGCTGCAGATGGAAGCGGCAGTCGGACCAAACGGGCACTCTCCTGCATGCGCTCGAGGTGCTGATCGAGCAAAAAGAAACGACCGCCATACGCGCGTGCCACCTCGTAGACACCATCGGCAAAGAGCATCCCACGATCCTCGACGGATACCAACGCCTGCTCCTCGGGAATGAAGTCGCCGTTCAGATACACGATCTCCGACACCCGAATGCCTCCTTCGCGGGCGACCGCCCGCACCCGCGGATAACCTCGGCATTATCGCAAACGAGACAAACTCCTGACAACATCCGCAACGTGTGGTCTTCGAAAACGCCGCATGGTGTGAGGCGCCGTTTGCCGTTTGGGGGATGTTGCCGCATGAAGCCAGCGTGTGGATGGCACGTGGGCCCGCATGTGGTAGCGCATCCGTGCAATAACGCGGTCAGGCAAGATTTCGCACATGTTCGGCCGTGACACCCCGGCTATCCGGATCAAAGCGTAATCCGGTGGTCTCGGGGCGCTCGTGCGTCGCAAAAAAGCCGTTCAATTGAGCCGAAAGTCTAGCGGTGATGTCGCTGGGAGGATCCGGTTGTGCCAGGAGATTGGTCTGCTCCCACGGGTCGTGGCGCAGGTCATAGAGTTCATCGCTTCCATGACCCTGGCGGGCAACCAGTTTGTGGGTCGCGGTGCGAATTGCGCGCACTGGCCCGTACTCACTGTATACAGCATCATCCCACACCTGGGGGATGCCCTCCAAAAGCGGCCGGAAGCTGGGGGACGCGTCCGGACTGCGCGGGATGCCCACCAGATCCAGCAGGGTGCTGTGGACATGACGATGATCCACTAAAACGTCCAGAACACGCCCGCCCTGCACCGACTCTGGCCCGGACCAAATCAGTGGCACCGCCAGCGAGTATTCAAACATGTTTCGGGGACGGGTACCGTTGCCCTTACCCCAAACGCCGCGTTGGCCCATGGCGGTCCCATGATCGGAGGTATAGACGATGGCCGTGCGGTCCAAGCTTCCGAGGGAATCCAAGACGTCCAGAATGCGCCCAACTCCCTCATCGATGTGCGTGACTGCGGCGTAGTACTGGTTGAGGCGTTCACGGGGGGACACCGCCCCGCGATAAGGGGCTGCTGCATCCCATGTGGGAGTGATGGATGCTTGCCGGTAGGGAGCGACCAAGCGTTCCGGCTGGTGGTCCGAGGCGTGTGTGCCGATGTAGCTGACGACGAGCAAGAACGGCGCGTCTGGCCCACATGCCCGCAGGAAGCCCACTGCGGCATCGGTTAATACCGTGGTTTTGTACTCGTTATGTTCCACCAGCGTGCCATGGTCGCTGTACCACTGGCGACCGCTGTGGCCACCCTGCGGTTGTGGAACTGAGAACCATTCGGCAAATCCGGGCGCAGGAGAACTACTCCGACCGAGGTGCCACTTGCCCACATACATGCAGCGGTATCCGAGCTTTGTCAGGTGTTGTTGCAGCGTCCTTTGATCCGCGAGCCAGTCCCGACCTCCTACTGCTGGCTCATCCTCCCGCAGCCAGTCGTGAATGCCATGTTGGGAGGGCATGGTGCCCGTGAGCAAGCTGGCCCGGGCCGAGGAACAGATCGGCGCCGATGCAAAGGCGTGCGCAAACCGTACGCCGCGCCGGGCCAAAAAGTCCAACGTGGGGGTGCGCACATCTGGATTGCCATAGGAACCGATCGCCCACGGTCCGTGATCATCCGTCACAAAAAGCACAATGTTTGGAAGATTCATCCTCGCTCCCCCTTCTGCTTAGGCCTGCTCTACCGCTGCCCGATGCTGCGGAGACTCTGGAGAGATTTCCATTAGTTCGATGCGATTCCCGTCAGGATCGACAAGCCATGCCTGCCAGTTCCGATCTTTTCCCATTTGAGCGGGCTTTTCCGGTTGGATGCCATGGTGCGCCAGTTCCACGAGTGTTGCTTCCATGTCGTCCACCGCCAAAGCGATGTGGCGAAACGAAGGACCCCGACCCGGTGCGGGAGTCGGAACCGGTGCGGAGGACGGCCGGCGTGGAAAGAATTCAATGAAGTCGGAACCACGAACCTGAACATACAAAATTCGTGTTTGTCCGTTGTCGTCGTAAAGTCGGAACGCCTCTCGCATCCCGAGCCCGGTACAGTAAAAGTGGAGGGTTGCCTCCAGATCGTCGACCGCATAGGCCACATGCGCGATCCCGGCAATCATATGCATCGTTCCTTCACTCAAGCGTTCGCAAGGGCATCAATCTGGGTTGCAATGGCCTGATAGCCTTCCGAGACCGACACTGCACCCGAGAGAATCTCCGGACTGGCGGTGTTGAGAATCGGCAGCACCTCGGTGTCGGAATAAGGGAAAACACGGCCGGCCCAAAGATGGTTGGCCGCCGCCTGATCCACGAACACATTTAGGTTGAGCGGGCTGAGGCTCGGTGCCACGGACTCGACGATGCTTTTCCACTCCTCCCATTGATCTAACCGCGCCGGTGGATACAGCAAGGCGGTCATCAGGAAGCGGCTGAATGTCGGCTCCACCGTGAGCCAGCGAACCAACTCCCAACTGAGTTCGGGGTATTTGGTGGACGCGTTGACGGCGTAGAAATTCGTTGAGACCAGGGCTGTCTGCTGCACAGGGCCGACCGGCATGGGAAAGAAATCCCATGAAAAGCCCTTCCAATCGGCGGTGATGGCTATTTCCTGGGTGTAGACGGAATGCACCACAAGGGTACCCTTGGTAAATGCGCTATTGGTCGCCCCGGTGGTCATGGTCTCCTCCAGCAGAACCGCGCGCTGCTGATAGAGGTTGGTCGCCCACTCGCCGTATGCGATGGAACCGGCATCGCCCAGGGCGCAGAGGCGATTGTTCGTCGCGTCCACGAAGCCCCCACCCCAGGCGTGGAGTTCGCCGGGGGATGGCATGTTGCGCGAAAAGTCGTACCCGCGCCAGATGAGCATACCGCCGTATCGTTGGGGGGTTGTGCCGGATGCCGGCGCGCTGGCCCGCACAAACAAGTTCCCGTATTGCTCATAGGTCCAACTTGCATCGGGATAGCCCAGTCCAAGATTGTCCAACGCGCTCAGATTCACCACGTATGCCCGCTGGTCCATGTCGAGCGGTAGGCCGTATGTGCCCTGTGGATTGGTGGGTGATACGGTCGCCGAAGATGCAAAATAATCCAGCATGCCCGCAGGGAAGACCGACAGGTCCACGGATTCCTCGCGGATGTACGGGCCGAGGTCGAGGAGAAAGCCGCTGGAAACGAACGGAGGCATGACGCTGTTGGCCAAAACATCCGGGCCGGTACCCGCCGCCAAAGCAGCCAAGAGTTGCGTCGTGGCTTGACCGGGGTAGCTGGCTTGTTGAATGCGAACGCCATGATGCTCTTGTAAAAACGGTTCAAGCGCAGTGTTAATCAACTGCTGGATGGTCGATCCGCGAACCGTTCCGGTGATCGCGGGCAAACCGATGACCAGTGTTTGGACTTGTCCATTTGGGCTCGGAGAAGCGCGTGCGTGGCCAACGCCTCGAGTAAGGGCGCAGCCTCCGAGCCAAGCCAATCCGCCGATTGCCGCAGCACCATAGGCCAGAGCCGTTCTCCGTGATAGCCGTGCCTCACCCGACAGTGCGACGCGTGCCACAAGCACCCCTCCCCTGAATGCAGGGCCCAGAGCGGGGCCGAAGCGTGGGTGCGACCCAATCGAACCTTGGGTGGATCAAGGCAACGAACACTGTATAGCATATTGGGTTATTTACAGCAATGCTCCATATGTTGTAAGTCTTCCGTCATACATCGCACGAAAGAGACGGTTTTTGTAGGCCGATTCTTCTCGTCATCGAAGGTGTGCCGCCCATGTGGGAGCACAAAAGAGGCGCGCTCACGTGGGCGGCACACCTTTGTCTGCCCGGGCTGTGGCCACATGGAGGACCGCGATCTGCACGCCTCACGCAACATCCTGCGCGAAGGTCTCAAAACGAACCAGGGTTCCCGGGGAAGTGATGCCTGTGGACAGATGGCATCCATGAGACGTCTCCCCGTTTCGGGAGCCGCCTGGATGAAGCAGGGAGGGCGTAAGCCTATGGTAAAACGCCGAAGGAACGCACGAGACGTGCATATGTCTGATAACGCATTCGGTGACACTCGGTCTGGAATCTGGGCTCGTCAGGCGTCTCGGTGGTCTGAGTCGCGATGGGATGACGTATGGGTGGCGTGAAAGGGGGGCAGGCTCGGATGCTCAACCTGGTATGGGTCGGGATGATCTTGATGGGTGTCGCGGTTGCGGCCGCACGGGGGCACATGGACCTCGTCACATCTTCCACCTTTGACTCCGCCAAGCTCGCGGTCGAAACCGTGATCACGCTCACCGGCATCATGGTCTTTTGGCTTGGCATCGCTAAGGTGGCGGAGCAGTCCGGCTTGATGGAGCGTCTGGGGCACGCGGTGCGACCTATGCTGCGTATGGTGTTCCCAAGCCTAAAGCGGGACAGTCCTGCCCTCAACTCGATCATGATGAACTTTGCCGCCAACCTCCTTGGCCTGGGCCAGGCGGCGACGCCGTTTGGACTGAAGGCGATGACCGAACTGCAGGCGGAGAATGACGACAAGGAAACCGCCTCGGACGCGATGGTCACCTTTCTGGTGATGAACACGGCGGGGGTGACATTGATCCCGGCCACGATTGTGGCCTATCGCGCCGCTGCTGGGTCCGTGAACCCCTCAGAGATTGTGGGCACCACCCTTGCTGCCAGTCTGGGGTCAACCATCTTTGCTCTGCTCTTGGATGCCTTACTACGCCGTTCTCGGCGCTTTCGGCAGCGTGTCTGAATGCACCGCGAGGGGGCGATTCCGTGTTCGTCGCCGCGGTGGATGCCATCTCACGGTGGTCGATTCCACTCATCTTTGTGATCGTGCTTGGCTACGCGCTCTGGCACCGGGTGGATGTGTATAACGTGTTTCTGGACGGTGCGCGCGAGGGCATCGACCTCGCTGTCCGCATCCTGCCCTATGTGGTGTCCATCTTTGTCGCCCTTGGTATTTTTCGCGCCTCGGGGGCAATGGACTCGCTTGCCGCTTCTCTGCATCCGGTGCTGTCCATCTTCCACGTTCCGGCTGAAATCCTGCCGCTGATGGTGATCCGTCCCCTTTCCGGAAGTGGCGCGCTCGCCATCACCGCCGAAATTCTCCGTCGCTTCGGACCGGATTCCTATGTGGGGCGGTTGGCATCCACCATGCAGGGCTCCACCGATACCACGTTCTATATTCTCTCCGTATACTTCGGCGCTGTCGGAATCCGCAAAATTCGTCATGCCATGCTGGTCGGCTTATGTGCTGACCTGATGGGATTCATCCTCTCGATCCTGTTCGTACGGTTGGCCTTTGGCGTGAAGTGACTCCTTGGTACAGCTTGTGGAGGAATTTCCGCGCCCATGCCCAACTATCCGCATTGGGTGCAAACGTTGGAGGTGCGAGTGGTTGGCGGGAGAGTGGTTTGTGCGTCTCGCTGCGCTGGGGTTGAATCTCCCGGAGGTGGCGGTTCCGGTGGCGGCGTATGTGCCAGCTGTTGCGCATGGTGATGTGATCTATGTCTCGGGGCAGTTGCCGAGTGTGCGCGGGCGGATGGAGTATACCGGACGTTTGGGGGCAGAACTGACGATTGAAGAGGGATACGCTGCGGCTCGGCTCTGCGCGCTGAACGCGCTTGCCGCGGCGGCGTCGGTCGCCAACGGGCCAGAGGGAGTGGGACCCGCACTGTGGCTGCAAGGTTTCGTGCAAAGCGCGACCAACTTTTACGACCAAGCCAAGGTGGTCAACGGGGCGTCCGAGCTTCTGGGGCAGCTCTTCCCGAACCAGCCACACGCGCGGGTGGCGGTCGGCGTGGCTTCGCTACCCCTGAACGTACCCGTGGAGGTGGCGGCGATCTTCGAACGGATTCGGTAGTGTGGGGCGGCGGACGTCTCGGAAAGTTTCTAGCGCACAGCGGCGTGGCATCGCGACGAGCCGCCGAGCAGTTGATCGTGGCAGGTCGAGTGACGATCAATGGACGGCTCGTGACTGATCCGGCGCATGCCGTTGGCCGTTTAGACCAGGTGTACGTGGACGGTCGTCGTGTGCAACCGGAGGCCCGGGTAGTGATGGCACTCTACAAGCCCACCGGCGTCGTCAGCACCGCTCAGGATGACCGTGGAAGGCCGGCAGTGGTGGAACTTGTTCCCCCGGAATTGGGTCGTCTCTACCCAATCGGTCGGCTGGACGCGGACAGTGAAGGGCTCCTTCTCCTCTCGAACGACGGTCCGCTGACCCTTGCGCTGTTGCACCCCCGTGGTCAGGTCCCGCGGACGTATCGCCTCTTGGTGCATCCCGTTCCGCAGGCGTCCACTTTGATTCGTCTGCGGGCGGGTGTGCGCATTGCGGGTGGACTGGCTCGTCCATCGAGCGTCAAACTGGAGCAGCCGCTGGTGGGGGATCGTGCGTGGCTGCGATTGGTCTTGCACGAGGGGAGACATCGCGAAGCTCGACGCATCTGCGCTGCGAATGGACTCGCTGTGGAACGGCTGATCCGAGTCGCGTTCGGGAGCGTTGGTTTGGGATCATTGCGCCCGGGAGAGTATCGGATCCTGGACGTGGCAGAGGTCAGACGACTCTGGGGCTCGGTGCGGCATCGCGTTGAAGATGTGCAGTAGGGGGGGCACTCTACCGGCACCCTTGGGTGTGTGGAGGGATGACGATGGGCTCGCTGCGACAAGAACTGTGGGATGCGGCTAACCACGTGGTCGAGGGGGATTTATTCCGACATCCGCCCCTCGCGCGCCATGCCGATGATGTGGCCGTCGTTCTCGGGGGTTCGGCCGCGACGGAGGACTGCGATGAGTATTCAGGCTGCGACCTGTTTGTGTTTGTGGCAGGGCACGCAGAACACAGCGGTTTGGGACATTGGCAAGAGGTGCGGCGTGGCGGGTTCCATTATCGGTTTCTTGTGGATGATGTGGAGACGTTTCGTGGCGCCGTGGCGCAGGGAGACGATGCGGCTCTGTATCTGTTGACCAAGGGAAGGGTCATCTCGGATCCCGGGGCCATGCTGGCCGGGGTTTGGGAATCCAACCAGCTCTCTGCGGATCTTTGGACGATGAAAATCGCGGAGCGGTATCGGGCCCTTCGGCAACGCCGCGCTAGTCTCGCATGGAGCTTGCGGCGCGGGCAGATGATCGCTGTCCTCGATAATCTGCGTCTGGTGTTGGAGCATGGACTGGCGTGTTGTTTCTATCTTGATGGGCAGCCGGCTCCGCCCAGCAAGTGGCTCTTTCGCGGTGCACTCCGGACCGGGGCGGGTCGGGCGGTGCGGGTGACCGTCTTTGAGCTTTTGTCCTCGCTCGGCGACCTGGCGATGCTGGGCGGCAGCATGAACCTACATCATAACCTTGTCTACCAACGTGTGAGTCGTTTTCAGACGGAGTTGGAGCAGCGGCTCGTGGCTGCGGGATACCCCATCCCTGGACTGGCACGCCTCTCCACGCGCGAAGCGATGCACGGAATGGAGGAGCGGACGCCGCGGCTGCGCACCAGGCGACGTCAGGCGTAATCGCAGCCCATTCATGCGTCGATCGGCGTGCGCGTACCATTTGTTTGGGTGATGGCCTTGGTATTGGTGGTCCGTCCGCTTCGCGTCGTGGCAGGTGTTTTGGTCGGTGGGGTTGTTGTCACTGTCCTTACCCTCGCGGTCATTGGGTGGCCTAAGTGGTGGGCGGAGCTTCCCACGACCACGGCAGCACTGGTCGGGGATTTTTCAGCAAACGGCGGGACGATTGCAACGAGCGCCCAGGTCGCTCCCGCGACCGGGGAAGTTACGCTGATGCTGGAGCCTGCTGGACTTGTCACGCACACAACCCTGCTGCGAGACGGTTGGACTGTGGCGCCGTTTGACGGTGGACCGGTCACGGTTGTTGTGCACAATGGCGATCTCTTAAGCCTTTCCACAACCGCCGCGCCGCGTTCGGCGAGCGTGATCCGCGTGTTGGCAGCTAGTCCGGATGTCTCCTGGCCCAGGGTTGGTGTGGTGTTTACGCTGACGAGCGGGCCGCAGATACTGGGGCATGTTTCCTTGCGCAGCCCGGACGGAAGCTGAAACTCCACCTGGATTCGGGTAGGTTTTTGCCGATGGACGTATAATATGACGATCGGGGGGCACACCTCAGCCGTCGGTCCATCCAGTGGTAGGCGCGGTGGTGGCCGGAGTCCCATTCCCGGGGGGGGCGCGCGTGGGGCAAGTGATGGTGCGTGGTGTACGCGGTGCCACCACGGTGGACAAGAATGTTGCGAGCGAAATCCTTGCTGCAACGCGCGAGTTGCTCCAGGTGATGCAACAAGCAAACGACCTGGACCCGGGAGATATCATTTCCGTCTTTTTTACGGCCACTCCGGACCTCAATGCCGTTTTTCCCGCTGCGGCGGCACGTGACCTGGGGTGGGATGCGGTGCCCCTATTGGACGCGGTGGAAATGGATGCGCCGGGAGCGTTACCGCATTGTGTGCGCGTATTGATGCATGCTTACACCGATCGCGACTCCCAGGCCGTGGAGCACATCTATCTGCGCGGGGCGGCTGTTCTGCGACCCGACCTGCGACGGCGCAGGTCGTCCAGTCGCGAGGGGGATGGGATGCCGCTTGGATCAGATCGGGGCCGGTAGCGTGATCAACCTTCCGGTGGTGGCCATCGACGGGCCGGCGGGTTCAGGCAAGAGCACGATCGCTCGTGGGGTTGCGGACCGGACCCACCTGCGGTACATCGATACAGGAGCGATGTATCGAGCGGTTGCGCTACTCGCCTTGCGGCGCGGCGTGGATGTGGCGGACGAATGGGCACTAGCACAGATCGCGGCTTTGGCGATCGCGTTGGAGCAGGACGATGGCGGTAGTCGCATGCTGGTGGATGGCGAAGACATCACTAGCGCGATCCGGACGCCAGAGGTCGAACGGAGTGTGCCCCTGGTGTCTAGACACGCGTCGGTTCGTCGAGCTCTTGTCGCACGGCAGCGCCAGATTGCAGTGGGCGGGGGGGTCGTGATGGATGGTCGGGACATCGGAACGGTTGTTTTGCCGGACGCGGACGTCAAGCTATTCATCACGGCGGATCGGTCGGTGCGCGCGGAACGCCGTTGTCGTCAGATGGCGCGGCACGGAGTCGCCGTTGACTGTGAGCAAGTGCTGGCGGATCTCGCGGAGCGGGACAGGCTGGATTCCGAGCGTGCGACAGGTCCCCTGGTCCCGGCGGAAGACTGCGTGATCATCGACACAACGCATCTCGATGTTCGGGAGGCGTTGTCGGAGGTCTTCGCGAAATGTCCTGCGCTGGAGCGCTTTGCGACAGCTCCGCTGAGTCCCGAAGGGGTTGACCATAGGAGACGGTAAGGCGGGCGGCATATGGTTCTCTATTGGCTCATCTGGACATCGGTTCGCCTATACTTCTTCGGCTGGCTGCGCGTTCGCGTCGAGGGCCTAGAGAATGTGCCTGCGCACGGCGCAGCGATCGTCTGCGTCAATCACCGTTCGTGGGCTGACCCTCTATTGGTAGGGGGGGTATTTCCCCGTCGTCTGTATTACATGGCCAAGCAGGAGATGTTCAGCGCCTTTCCTTTTTTCCACGTCATCCTTCGTACCGTCGGTGCCTTCCCCGTCCAGCGTCACAAGGCGGATCGCAAGGCGTTGCGCAAGGCGATGGCACTTCTCGCCGCTGGTCGGTTGGTCGCGGTGTTTCCCGAGGGGACCCGCAGCAAGAGTGGCGAGGTAGGCAAGGCGGAACCGGGCGCAGCCCTTTTGGCTGTGTGGTCCCACAAGGAGGTGCTGCCGGTTGGCATTTCGGGCCCCTACCGCCGGGGGCAACTCGTTGTGCGTGTGGGCAAACCGATCGTTCTGACAACCGAGGCATTGCGCGGCAAGGATCTGCAGGTGATGGCCGACGATCAGATCATGGGAGCGGTGCGCCGCCTCGTCGAGGGGCCAACACTACCAGCCCGTGCCGCTGCAGGGCGGTCGTAGGATTCGCGCCCTACGATGGCGTCGAGGCATGTACGAAGGAGGCAACAGTCGTGGCAGATGCGGAGATGCGTGCCAGCGACGATGCGGGGGAGGATGCGGCAGCCTCCCATACGTTGGACGATCTGCCGTCTCTTCATGTGGGCATGGTCGTCGAGGGGATCGTGGCATCGGTCGATGATGAACGAGCCCTGATCGATGTCCGCGGCAAGAGCGAGGGGCTGCTCGCGCCGCGTGAGGCTGTGTTGGCGCATGGGCAGCGACTCAGCGAGGCGCTGCACCCCGAAGATCGAGTCATGGTCACGATCCTGGGCTTTGGTCCGGAGGACGGTGCGCCGATCCTTTCGCAGCGTAGGGCCCAGGAGACCATCGCTTGGCATCAACTGGAGGAGGCGTATCAATCCGGTGCGGTCTTGGAGGCGCCGGTGTTTGAACAGGTGCGTGGTGGACTCCTAGTCGATGTTGGCGTTCGCGCCTTTATGCCTGCCTCACAGGTTGAGCGAAACTACGTCCCAGACCTATCCGCGTACGTCGGCAAGACGGTGCGGGTCCGTGTAACGGAGTTCGATCGGCCCAAGGGCCGTGTGATCCTCTCACAACGGGTCGTGTTGGAGGAGGAGCATCAAAAGCGGCGTGAACGCACCTGGAGTGAACTGCAGGAGGGGCAAACGTGTGCCGGGGTGGTCAAGGGGATCACCAGCTTTGGAGCGTTCGTCGATCTTGGCGGCGTCGATGGCCTATTGCACGTCTCTGCAATGTCTTGGGGACACGTAAATGAGCCTTCGGAACAACTATATGTTGGGCAGGAACTGACCGTGAAGATTCTCCGTCTGGATCGGGAGCGCAATCGAATCTCGCTGGGGCTCAAGCAACTAGAACCGGACCCTTGGGAGGGGGTGGAGGAACGCTTTCCACTGGGAAGTGTGGTCGACGGGCGCGTGGCTCGGATTACGGCCTTCGGCGCGTTCATCACGTTGGCGCCACAAATCGAGGGCTTGGCCCACATTAGCCAACTGTCGGACCATCGGGTGGAGGACCCCCGGGAGGTCGTAGCGGTTGGCCAAGAGGTACAGGTGAAGATTCTGCGCGTCTCTCGTACGGAGCGGCGTATCGGTCTCTCCCTGCGGCAGGCGGCGCCAAGTGCGGAGCGTCCTGCTCCGGCCTCCCCGGCGATAGGCGATACGTCTTCGGGTGGGGTGACGATTGGCGATGCCATTGGCGACTTGTTACAGCGTAGAGGCGATGGTGGCGCGGGTGGGATATCCGAGGATCGGTAGGGGGATGCTGTCCCGGGTGATATACCCGTGCCTACGGGAGCGGTGCTGCTCGTCTCGGCTGGGATTCTGGGCGTCTCAAGGTGCTCTGCTCGCCTTGGGCGCGGGGTCGGCCTGCCATCCTACCTCCTAGGGGTCTGGTGGTTCGTCGTTGCGGGCGGAAGTGTGGTGAATCTACCCCTCCCCTGGCGGGTCCAAACTGGTCCGATGTGGAACCCTGGTGGAACCGTGCTGCCTGCGGCCTTCGGTCTGTTGGTTCTCGCGTTGGTCGAGCCTCATCCCGATTTGCATCGCGAGCAAACGCTCATGCGCCTCGTTGCTGGAGTTGTTGTCGGGGGGATCGTGCTGTCGCTGGCCGTCGCATGGTGCCTTGCCCTGCCCGGTGAGTGGTGGGTTCAGCCGATGGGGGTGCTTGCGCTCGCCGCAGGGTCCGGACTCGTGGTGAGTGATGCGCGGGATGCATTGGTCATCTCGGCCCTGAGCTTGCCGCTGGCGTGCGCCATCGGTTTGCTTTTGCGTTGGTTGGCGGGTGGACCCGTTATCGCCTCCTTGGGTGGCGGGCTTGTCTTTAACATGGCCGTTTCCTCCGCGGTTGCGCTCCAGTTGGTGTTGGCGCTCCGCAGCTCCGGAGCGCCAACACCAATGGAGGCAGGCTCCTTGAGGCATCCGCGTGCCTGATTGCACACGAACGGTTGCTGCTGGGACGACGCCGCTGCGTAAAAGGCAGCGGCGTCTCGATGGGCCGCGGGCGGCGCCCTTCCCGTTCTCCGACCGCTGCGCCCCAACCGTTCGGAAGTGGAAGGGAAGGGCGCGATGCATCTGTTGCATCGCGGCGGCCGTCCTCCGGTGCTTGTCTGTAGTACCATGGTGGGATGGAAGCGGGTGCAGCCCGCCGGATTGAGGTGGTCTTCATGCAGGACGATGGGGCTCCCGTGGTGGCACTTGTTGGGCGACCGAACGTTGGGAAGTCCAGTCTCTTCAATCGTGTCGTGGGTCAGCGACGCGCCGTGGTGGACTCCCAGGCCGGTGTCACGCGAGATCCGCTCTTCGCGGAAGCGGACTGGGCTGGACGGTCATTTGTTCTCCAGGATACCGGAGGGATTGTGCAGGGTGCGGAACTCCTGGATCCTATGGCAGCGGCCGTCTCGGCACAGGCCTTGCATACGGCGGCAGACGCTTCTGTGATCATCCTGGTGGTGGATGGTCGCTCGGGCGTTCTTCCGGACGATCTGCGTTTGGCGGACCGGTTGCGCCGCTTGCACCGCCCCGTCGTGGTCTGGGTGAACAAATCGGAAGGGCAACCAGAGCTCGCCTATGCCTTCTACCAACTGGGCCTGGGGGAACCGCATTCGGTGTCTGCGATTCACGGAGATGGATTGGGTGATGCCTTGGACCGGGTGGTGCGCCTTTTGCCGGCCGAAGACGCCGTTGCCCGGGCAACCCCGAATGATGCGGTGCGCGTGGCGGTGGTCGGTCGGCCGAATGCGGGCAAGAGCTCCCTCGTCAATCAGCTCCTCGGAAGGGACCGGCTGATCGTCTCCTCCTTGCCCGGAACCACCCGCGATGCGGTGGACGTGCCGTTTACGATGGGCGGGGCGGACTTCGTTTTGGTCGACACTCCCGGGATGCGACGGCCCGGACGCGTCGAGCGGGCCAGCCTGGAGTGGATCACGGCACGCCGTTCCATTACCGCAGTGCAGCGTGCGGAGGTTTCCGTGTTGCTGCTAGACGCGACGGAGCCTGCGACGGAGCAGGATCAGCGGATCGGGGGACGGATCGCGGATCGTGGACGAGCGGTTGTCATCGGTCTGAACAAGGTAGATCTGCTGCCGCCTGATCAGGTGGAGCGCGTTGCGGCCTCGGTGCGGGAGGCGTTCCCGTTTCTTGGCTATGCGGAGGTGGTATGCACCTCGACCGTTACGCGGGCTGGTCTGGACCGGCTGATGCAGGCTGTGTTAGCTGCTGCGACGGCCTTCCGTGGACGCATCCCGACCGCGCAGATCAACGCCTGCATCCACCACGCCGTAGCGATGCGACCGCCGGCAAGTCTCCGGGGCCGGACAACGCGCATCCTGTTCGCGACCCAGGTGCACAGTAGTCCTCCGACCATTGTTCTGATGGTGACCCATGCACACGTGCTCTCTGACTCCTATTTGAAGTATCTGGAGAACCAGATGCGATCGACTTTCTCGCTCCAAGGCACTCCGGTCCGGATGGTGGTCCGGGAGCGGCCACATCGGGCTATGGCTATGCGTGCCAGGGCCATCGGTCATTCGTAGACAAGGATGATCGCCGTTGGTGGCGAATGCCATCGGGTAGAGGTGACCGAATCGTGATCCACCCGACGCGACGCCAGTTGCTGGCGGCGGCGACTGCGGTCGCTGCGATGCCTATGCTGAGTGCCGATGCCTTCCACAAACGCGTCGCATCCACGAATACGCCCCTCGTGGCCATGGAGTATGAGACCTGGTTCACCTGTGCTGTTGGCAGTGCACCGAGCGTGGCAGCCGTGCGCAGCCAATCCCAGAACAAGCTGAATGCGGTGCAGCTGGCTGCGGGCCAGTCCGTGCGGGGGATCACACCCCTTGAGCAGGCCATCCTGAAGGACGACGTGGACGGGAGTTGCTCGACACGACCTGCGGCAGCGTGGTCGGGCCGAGAGGCCACTCCGCTTCTCGGCACATACGAATCGAGCAATCCCCACGTGATCGAACAACATGCAGAATGGATCACAAGCGCAGGGGTGGATTTTCTCCTCATCGACTGGAGCAATAATCTCGGCGGGAATTGGTCGAATGGGGTTGGGTTGGGCATCATGGCTGCCACGTATAGCCTGGCCCAGACGTACCTGCGCCTACGGCGTCACCCGCGCTTCGCTCTGCTGCTTGGCCTCGACGCACGTGTCTTCGGTACGCAGAACTGGTTCGACCAGGTGGATATGGTCTATGACCTCTTCATCCAATCCAAGGAGTTGCGCCCGCTCTACCAAGACTATCTTGGGAAGCCGCTCCTCGGCGTGTTCACGGGACCGCGTTTCACCCCACCGCCAGACTGGTCGGATCCGCGCTTCACCGTGCGCTGGGTGAACGGTTTCGACGAGACGACCCATGGCAACACTATGGGCTACTGGTCTTGGATTGATCGACAACCACAGGTCACCTACCGGGAGGAGTCTGGCCCGAATGGTTTGCGCATTATTCCGGAGGCCGTGACCGTGGCCGCAGGCTGGCCAGGCGGAGGGCCGTCCTCTCAGGGGGGATGGAGCAGTAATGGGGCGCGCAAGCACGGGCAGACGCTAGTGGAGCAGTGGCAGGTGGCGTTCAAAGCGCGTCCCGAAGTGGTTCTGCTCTGCCAGTGGAACGAGTTCAACCAGCCGGACCAATATAGCGTCGAGATGAGTAACGACATGGAACCGACGCAGCTCCACGGCTATGGGCTGCACGGCGACGGCGGTTGGGGCACCTACTACCTCGATCTGACGACGACGATGGTGCGGGCTTTTAAGGCCGGAAAGCCTCAACCCAAGGTCACGTTGAATGCAGCGATGCCCTGAACCTTCCCCTTGCCTGCCCACCCGGCCCCCATTTTCGCCGCCGAGGCATATCCTCATCCCTCCCTATGTATACATGCACTGACCTGTTGGCAGGTTGCCTGCGGGTCGGAGTCACCGGGTCGGAAGACGGCACCGGCCACAGCCCAGAGGGAGGGACCGAGGGATGGAGAGCTACGATGTCTTTACAGACATCGCCCGGCGCACAGGCGGGGAGATTTACGTCGGTGTCGTGGGTCCGGTGCGCGCGGGCAAGTCAACCTTGACCAAGCGCTTCATGGAGTTGCTGGTTCTGCCCAACATTGAGGACGAGTACGACCGCCAACGCACGATCGATGAGTTACCACAGAGCGGTGCGGGCAGAACGGTGATGACAACGGAACCGAAGTTCATCCCTGATGAGGCGGTGCGGGTGACCGTTGCCGGCGGGTTGGCCCTACGCGTTCGTCTGGTCGATTGCGTTGGCTTTCCGATCCCGGGGGCGCTGGGCTACACCGAGGAGAATGGGCCGCGGATGGTGACCACGCCGTGGTTTGACTACGAGATCCCCTTCGAGGAGGCGGCGGAGATTGGTACCCGCAAGGTCATTACCGATCACGCTGTTCTCGGATTGGTCGTCACGACCGATGGCAGCTTCGGCGAGTTGGCACGAGAGAGTTTTGTCGAGGCGGAGCGCAAGGCCGTGAGCGCCCTCCAGGAGATCGGCAAGCCCTTCGCTGTCGTCCTGAACACTGCCCGGCCGGACTCACCGGACACGGGGCGTTTAAAGGAGTCTCTGGAAGACGCATATGGGGTGTCGGTGATTCCGACGAACTGTGCCCAGCTCGATGCATCCGGGCTGGAGCACCTGATGGAAGAGGTCCTCCTCGAGTTCCCCGTGCGTGAAGTCAACATCCAACCACCGGCCTGGGTTCTGGAACTCGAGCCCGAGCATTGGCTGCGACGTCGCTTTGACGCCGCAGCGGCGCAGACGCTTCTGGAGGTGCACCGGCTGCGTGATGTGCAGGCGGCATTGCATAAGCTCGCGGGGTACGACATCGTGGAACATGTGGACCTTTTGCGGATGGACATGGGGACCGGCGTTGCCGACATTGCACTTGCTGCCAACGAGGATACCTTTCAGCAGGTGCTGCAGGAAATTGCGGGGACGGATCTCCGGGACCGGGCGCAGTTGGTGCACCTTCTGCGTGAACTCTGTGCTTCCAAGGCGGAGTTTGAGCGGATCGGTTCTGCCTTGCAGGACGCCCAGCAGATGGGGTACGGGATGGTACAACCCAGCATGGATGACATGCAGTTCGCTGATCCAGAGATGGTCCGTCGCGGCAACCAGTTCGGTGTGCGGTTACGCGCTAAGGCGCCAAGCCTTCACGTGATCCGTGCCGACATCGAAGCGGAGTATACGCCGATCTTGGGGACGGAGCGGCAGTCCGAGGATCTGGTCAATTACCTCATGGAGAAGTTCGAGGATGATCCCCAGAAGATTTGGGAGTCGCAGATCTTTGGGAGATCACTCAACGAGGTATTGCGCGAGGGCATTCGGCAAAAGCTCACCCATATGCCCGAGAGCGCCCAGCAGAAGCTGCAGGAGACGCTGCAGCGGATCGTGAACGAGGGAAGCGGCGGCTTGATCTGCATCATCCTCTGAGGTTCCGCGCGAGGTGGAGGGGACCCTTAGGGGGTCCCCTCGTTGCGCTTCATGCAGGGGTTGGCCGGAGCGCGCCGAACGGTAGGGATGCAGGCGGGGGAGAGGGGAGTGGGCGAGGCTGTTGAGGGTACGCCCAAGAAACGAGCGATGAACAATGTGCGGGTGTTTTCGGCGGAGGACGTGCGACATGCGTGTCACGAGCAAAAGATACGGTCCCTCCAGTTGCAGTTCACAGATATCCTAGGGATCGTCAAACACCTGGACCTGCCATGCGCCCAATTGGACAAGATCCTGGCCGGAGACGTCATGTTTGACGGATCGGCCATTGAAGGCTTTGTGCGTCTGCAGGAGTCGGACATGTATCTGCGGGCGGACCCAGCCACTTTTTGCATCCTTCCATGGAAAACAGCGACCGCGCGATTGATTTGCGATGTGGTCACCTTGGGGGGAGATCCGTATCCTGGTGACCCCCGCTATGCGTTGCGCCGGGTGCTCGCTGAAGCGGGCCAGTTGGGGTACAGCGTGATGATCGGGCCTGAGGTGGAGTTTTTCTTGTACCGGCTGGACGGATCCGGGAAGCCATCTACTCACACCAATGACATCGCCAGCTACTTCGATTTGGCTCCGGGTGATGCGGGAGCGGAGATCCGGGAAACGATTGTGGATGCCCTGGAGGATATGGGCTTCGGAGTTGCGTCCTGTCACCATGAGGCGGCCCCCGGCCAGCATGAGATCGACCTGCGCTATGCAGATGCCTTGACGATGGCTGACCGCTTGGTGACGCTACGAATCTTGGCGCGTGCGATCGCTGTTCGGCGTGGGATGTATGCGACGTTCATGCCCAAACCGGCGAGCGAGGTGAACGGCTCTGGGCTGCATCTCCACCAGTCACTGTTCACTGCCGATGGCTCGAATGCCTTTTGTGACGCGCGCCGACCAGAGCAATTGAGCACCATAGCCCATGGCTATCTGGCGGGGCTCCTGGCGCATGCCAAGTCCTTTACGGCGATTACCAATCCGCTGATCAACTCATATAAGCGTCTGGTGCCTGGATATGAGGCGCCGACGATTGTGACATGGTCGCACCGCGACCATAGCCCACTGATCCGAGTTCCCTCGCGGCGCGGTTTGGGGACACGGTTGGAGATTCGGAGCCCCGACCCAAGCTGCAATCCATATCTCGCTTTTGCGGTCCTGATCAAGGCAGGCTTGGACGGGATGCAGCGGCGATTGGAGCCACCGCCGCAGGTGGTGGCGACTGCGGGGCTTCCGTTGCGGGAGGATCGTGAGCGTGCGGAGCTTATGCATCTGCCTTCCAGCCTGGAAGAGGCACTGCAAGCGTTGGAGCAGGATCCCGTCATGCGCGAAGCATTGGGTGAAGCGATCTTTCGTCACTTCGTTA